>JAEOUK010000605.1 GCA_016839385.1 Promethearchaeota archaeon | reverse complement strand
GAAAAATGGACAAGAAGGATCAAATTACTCCTAAAAATTACTCCGTTATCTTGTTCTTTGAAGTATTTCTTATAACAGGGATGTTTACAACCGCATTTGTGTTGAGTCTTATGGGGATTGTGCCTTACTAAAGGTAATATTCTCATTTTTTCTTTCTTTATTTTAAACCACTTCTTGGATACAATGAGTTGGTATTAATACGCGAAATTAATAAAAAATATATGAGATACTTTGCGCGGAAATTACACCCAGAGTGGTTTCAAGGAAACTTACGAAAACGATTCTATTTTGAGGGTTGGTATTTCAAAATCATTGATCCACATTCCGAAAATATTTATGCAATCATTCCGGGTATTGCATTGAACAAAAAAAACCAATCATCCCACGCATTTATCCAAATATTAAATGGAAAAACTGCCAAGTATTATTATATACGATTTCCAGTAACACAATTTCGAGCTGCAAATGATAATTTTTTTGTTACAATTGGACCTAACACTTTTTCAGAAAACCACATTCATCTAGATATTAAGGATGAAGTTGAAATCCACGCTGATTTAAAGTTCTCAAATCTTATTAAACTACGAAGAACCGTGTTAAATCCTGGTGTAATGGCTTTTTTTTCGTGGTTTCCCTTGATGGAGACGAAACATGGAGTTTGCTCAATGAACCATGATGTTACAGGATTCTTCGAAATTAATGGAGATCATATTGATTTTACTGGTGGAAAAGGCTATATTGAAAAAGATTGGGGTACATCTTTTCCCTCTAAATGGATTTGGATGCAAAGTAATCATTTTAAAGAAACGAATCGGTCTTTTATGTTTTCACTAGCAAAAATACGTTATCTTGGTATAAAATTCACGGGATTTCTGGGAGTATTATGGGATAAAGGGGAAATTATCCGTTTTGGAACCTATACAAGCGCTAAAATTCGACACTTAGAGATAACAGCACAGCATGTACGTTTCGAAATCCATATGAAGAATGATATTTTGGAGATTTTTGCCACAAAAAGTATCGATGGGACTGGTTCCACCTATACTGCAACCATGATGACTCCTGATCTTGGAGAAATGAGTGCCAAATGTATGGAAAGTATTTCATCGACAATCGAATTAACTCGTTATAAAAAAGTACGCAAAAGGAAAGAATTGGTATTTAAAGATACAGGGTTCAACACTGGCTTGGAAATTATGGGTGTAAATGAGGATTTCTTTTAAATGAATAAAACTTTTTATGGTTTTCATGAAAAAAAAGAAATATGCCAATTTTAGGAATTGATTATAACAAATGCATTAATTGTAAAAAATGTTTAATGCAATGCACAGGCAAGTTTTGGGATGAAGGAGATAAGATAGTTTTTGATGATAAATGGCGAACATGTATTCTTTGTGGTCATTGTATTGCAGTTTGCCCAGAGGATGCCATTCTCCATGAAAATATGGGAAGTGAACCTTATTCATATGACGGACTCAAAACTCCTTCAGATTATATTGAATTCGAAAGAATCTTTAATTTCATGAATTCAATCCGTAGCACACGACAATACAAGAAAGAGAAAGTACCAATAGAACTGATTCATAAAATCATACGTGCGATGCAGATTGCTCCTACAGGCTCTAATGTCAGAGATCAAAAATATCAAGTGATCACCGATCCCCAATTGATAAAATCACTGGGGGAATCTATTACAAAAGAACGGATGAAATTAGTTTTGGATGATCCTGTGTTTATGGAGCGTCAAAAAATTGCAGAAGAACGTTATGATGTACCCCTCTATCATGATGCTCCGGCTCTAATCATCGTGTATTGTTCTGGTGCAAACTCTATTAGTCATTATAATATTGGGATCGCTATCACATACGGAAGAATAGCAGCCCATTCCTTAGGTCTTGGAACATGCTGGAATGGATATACATCTGGGATGTTTGAACAACATAAAGATATAATGAAAATGGCGGGAGTTCGTGGGAAAAGCTGGGGTGTATTAGAAGTTGGATTTCCTGTGGTTAAATATGAGCGGATTCCTCCTCGCCCAGAATCTAAAATAAAAGGTATTGAATAATAATTTTCTGATAATTCAGTTAAGAGTATAAATTATAATAAAGACACACGGTGACCATAAAACATGTTACCATTCTACTCAGCATTTGAGGAAATTGATGATGATGTAAAAAATAATTTAATGGAATTTGCTGCACCCTCATGGAAAAAGCATACTCAACCTAAAAGTATGACGATTGTATTATGTTTACATGGGTATACTGCTACACCTCGAGAAGTTCAACCCGTAGTGAAAACAGTATTCAAGAAAGGGATAGATTCAGCATCGATCCTATTCCCTGCACATGGGTGGAAAAATCCTCATAAAGCGAAAAAATCATTGGGACAGATGAAATACACTGAATTGCTTCAATGTGTTAGATCAGAAATTGAGCGAGCACGTGAACTCTACAATAATGTCTTTATTTATGGACAATCCATGGGAGGTGGAGTTGCAGTAGCAATTGCAGAAGAAGGACTTGTTGATGCGTGTGCATTAACGGCACCAGCGATAAAACTTCCTTTCATAGGTGAATTTGCTGCATATTTGCTTGGATGGTTGGACTTGAACGTGAAAAAGAAAGATGATACACCTTTCTATCACGAATGTTATGATTTCAATAACACCAGATCTGTAAGGGAACTCAATAAGTTAGCTAAGATCGCTCGCGCTAATCTTCATAAAATTAAATGTCCAGTTCTGGAATGTCATTCAATATTAGATAAAGACATTACTCCTAAAGTTGCAAAATGGATAGAATCGAGTGTTTCGGGAGAAGTTATTATTGAATGGTATAACAAATCCGGACACACCATGTTGTTAGATGTTCAAGGAGAAGAAATTAGTGAGAGTATTGCTCGATTTTTTGCTCAAAAAGAGAGTGAGCTATCATCTAAGTACATTCAGTTAGTGTGATGGTATTAAATTCCTTTTCCAAACCATTAATTATATTTTCCGTATTTATGCACTGCTTGAATAAACGTGGTTACATTTTTCAGAGGAATGCCTTTGTATAGAACTGAACTGGGACCAATAATGAAATGTCGATTTTCTTTTAAAGCATCCATGAGATTTTTTACATGTTTTTCTACGTTATCAGTTGATCCAAAAGGAAGAATATCGCTAATATCTCCGAATCCAATTACAACAAAATCAGGAAATTGTTCATTGACCACATATGGATCTGCTAATCCTTCCCACCCTTGCAAACCTAAAAATCCCGCTTCTTGAAGCATTGGAATCAATGTCGTCATATCTCCATCACTATGCATTTGCGGAATTAATCCGGCATCTTTAATCATCGTTGTGACTTCCTTATAACAAGGAAAAAAATCTTCTCTTAAACGTTGGGGGGAAATCATCGGTCTATCTTTGAAAGCTAAATCATCTAAAATATTGATTACCTTAAGTTTACATTCCTTTCCAAGAAATTGGATTGTATTTATCATTCCTTTGACGTTATGTTTCATAATTACTGCATAGAATTTTATAAGTTCGGTGTATAGTTTGGTTTTTTTACGAAAATGATACGAGAATTTTTTCATCCCCATTGCTTGCCATACCCGGTCGAATACGCCTGGCACTTGTAAAATAGGGTAACATATATCTGATATTCGCTGATATTGCTTATACAAAAACATGTTTCCCCGTATTCCTTCCCGAATAATCAAATTATCCTGTAATCTTTCCAAGATATCCAATGATTGAATATGACCTTCGTTATAATACCCAGAGACACTTTTACTTTGACCTGAAGCGTTTATGAATATTTTTTTACCGGTTTCTGTTTTAATGCGAATGGGTTTAATAATTGCACTAGGAATCGAGACCGCAAAGTAAGAATCAAATCCTAATTCAATAGGGCTACTCATTCTTGTTGACCAGAGGATTGGGGGCCAGAATTTTGAAATTTTTTGTTTTCCTTCAAAATCAGTTTTTAATTCATTTCGATGTTGCTGGATGAAATCATTTCTGACATATTGAACAAAAGATGGAACCCTATCTAATAACTTTCTACTGTTATCGTCGAATACAGCGCAATACCGTTCATAAGCTTTCATTTGGAATTCCTTTAAAATGTTTTTGCTGAGTGATTATCTGACATTTGTCAACTACGCATAATTTTTAGGCTTTTCGCAGTGCAAGAAATCTTAATTTTTAGTTAAGTTTGAATTATGTACATGTGACGATAATTTATGTGAAATACGATTATTTTTATCATATATGTGTACATATTAAAACCGAATAAATAAAAAAGTGGGGGAGGAGGGCTTCGAACCCTCGGACCTCCGGTTATCCTAGCGTATTTTGGGGCTCTATCAAGCATAGATTACCCACAAAACGTCATATAAGACCGGCGCTATAACCAGGCTAAGCTACACCCCCTAAATTGTAAGGATATTTACACATCCATAAAACTGTTTACAGATTCAGGGATCATAAAATATGACTGTTTAGTCGTTTTATGTTGATTCAGTTTATCTAACTAAAATTTTAAACTTTTTTAGAACGAATCTGAATGCTTTAGCCAAAGCAAGAACTATCTACATCTACCTAAAACATATAGGAAATCTTAGCGGTACTATCTCCATTATCAAGGTGGTAAAAATTAGCCAGATGATTACAGATTTAATGAATAACATCTATACTCGAATTTCTCAAATGGGTGCAGCCATCTCAAAGCTTCAGAAGAGTCTTGATGGACTCAGCGGAGTCATCAGCACTAAAATTGAAGAACTCGTTCAAACAACCGTTTCTATGAAAGAAAGTAATGAAAAAGAAAGTAAATCATTCGAGTTAATACTTCGTGGATACGGTGATGCGTTTTTACAGGAAATAAACCGTTTGAAATCTGATATAGGATTAAAAGATCTGGATGAATTAATAACTAAATTAAAACAAATTTCCGATGCTTCTGAAGACCCACTTAAACCAGAAAACGTAGATGTACTTTTAGATGAAGTATTAGCTGGAATAAAGGAATTAATGGGACCTTCTAAAGATTTAACGGAAGAAACACCAAAGAAAGATAAAAATGACGTAAAAGGACAATCAATTCAACCAGAGGGGTTTGATAATCCATCTCCCCCAAGTCGTTAGGAGGAATTAATGTGACAGTAGATGAAAATCAAATTGTAAATCAACTTAACCTTATACAACAATATCTTGATGGAACCATTGCTCAGATTCAAAAGATGGCTGATAATATCGACAATATGGGAAAACAAATTGCTGAGTCTATTGCTGCACTTAATGAAAATTTGCGTCTAATCATTGAGGTAGTGAAAAAAGGGCGATCAAACCTTTCGGAAACTCTGGATGACGTCACGAATAAGATAAATGAGGACATTAAGAAACTCTGGGACGAAAAAATACTTGAAAACATTACTAAAGAAGAACTAAAAGCTATTGGAAAAATTAAGGAGATAAATAAAGTCGTCTCTGATAATTTATACTCTATGCAACTACTTAGCGTTATCCAAAGCATTCGGGAAATAGTAGGTAGCGCGTTAGCTATTAAATCAAAAAAGAATTGAAATAGTGCCTTCAGTGACATCAAAAAAAAAATTACGAAAAAATCATAAAGCTTTTTTCTTCTTATCAATCATATTGTTAAGCAATATCTCTGGAACTGTAATTATTTCCTTACAAATTTCATTTAAGTCCACTGAATTATCAATTTCAGATCCGAATATATGCGATTCAGCTCGGAACCTTTACTTTAATTTAGCCGATTTAACGAACCAAGTACTATTTGGGCAACAAGATGCAAATTCCTATGGATTAAATGCTTCAGATATGACTTTGTGGTCTGATTGGGATAACTATACATATTCAGATGTACTTACTTTGACTGGATCTTATCCGGCCTTGTATGGATTTGACGTTTTCACCTCTGCAAATTACATTGTTCCTGGAATAAAAACCGCTTTTGAAAGAGGAGGAGTTATTACAGTTTCTTGGCATGCTTTTAACTTTGTAACAGGGGATTCATTTTATGACACCACTGGAGATGTCGTAACAAACATTTTACCAGGAGGACCACTTCATTCTAATTTTACTGAAGGTTTGGATGATATCGCTTCGAATTTAGGACATATGGAACATGATGGACAAATTATCCCAATAATATTTCGTCCTTGGCATGAATTTAACGGAAATTGGTTCTGGTGGGGAGCAAAATTTTGTAGTCGAACTGAGTTTAAATCATTGTTTCGCTTTACTGTTGAATATTTACGCGATATAAAAGGAGTCCATAATTTTCTTTACGCATTTTCCCCAAATCAAAAAATATTGCCATTTTCATCCTCAAGTTTTCTTAATCGCTATCCTGGTGATGATGTTATAGATATTTTGGCATTAGATGCCTACGATTATGGTTTTCCGAATTGGAAGAATAGCGTAGAGTATTCCCTCAAAACTATATTGAAATTAGCTTCGTCTCGTGGGAAAATCGCGGCTTTTTCAGAAACTGGAATAGGAGGTGGATTAAGTGAAATCAATATTCCCAATTGGTATTCTGATGTTCTGTTGAATATAATCTCCCGGGACTCTAAAATACGGAATATTGCATATGTTATGGTGTGGAGAAATGCGAACTTTAATCATTTTTGGGTACCATATCCAGGACATCCCCAAGAAGCGGGTTTTCTTGAGTTGTATAATAATGAGTATACAATATTCTCGAATAATCTCCCAGATTTGTATAAAAGCTCTCAATATGCACCAGCTTATCAAGAATCGGCTCAAACGATATTTTGTATAAGTAATATAACATTACTTTCTGGATTATGTGCACTATTAGTCATATTATTTGTTTTCGGACATCATTTTATCGATACATTAAGGAAAAAGAAGAAATAAGATAGTTTATCACATAATTGGGCTTATTGTTCTTTTTGGACGCATAAATCGTAGAAATTCTTGAAAATAGCATATTTTATCTTTCGACGACTTTTTTCGGGGTGAAATTGCACACCAAAAATCGATAAATCCTCGCCATTTTGAGACATTTGGATTGCTCCATATTGAGTTTTTTTCGTTTGACCAAAATTCTTGAACGATTCAGGTAAATGTCGAATAATGTCAAAATGATGCATGTCTACTTTAAATTTCTCTGGTAGATCTTTAAATAATGGAAATCCAGATTGGGTTTGAGTGAATTGGAAGCGACCTTTTTCCAAACCTAAAGGATTTAGCATTATTTCTCCGTCTACAGTTAAGTGTACAAGCATTTGATGTCCATAACAAATCGCTAGAGTTGGTATTCGATATTGAATTATATATCCGAGAAATTCTTTAGGTAACTGCCGAGCATTGGGGTTGTACAAATTATCTTTACTTCCGGATAGAATAATTCCTAACCAAGATGAGGTTTTTATCTTCTCAAATATCTCTGAACCTTCAGGTTTTTCCTTAGTTACTTCGAATTTTTCGAACGGAAATTGCAGTTTCTTTAAAGTACGGTGAATATACTCGGTATAAGTGGAACCAAAATCAATAACTGCGAGTTTCAAAGACATAGTAAAACGTATAATTCCAGATTCTATAAAAATAGTGCTAAGTGTTTTAAAATGGTATCATTCTTGAAGAATTAGTTTTTTCGGGGATTTTTGAATAAACGATTTGTCTTCGACAAGGGAAAATTTCTGCTTCATTAAGTCTGTTAACCTATATATAAATCGGTTAACTATAGATCCATCTATGATTTTCTGATTAAAAATGACAGAAACTTGTAAAACATCCCGTAATTGCACCATTTCATTTACTACATCTATTTTTTTCATGGTCCCACCTAATGCGAAATCAATGGTATGCATTCCTACAGTTAATGGATGCAGTCGAATTTTGCCAAATAAATCTTTATTTGTTATACCAATCGTACCTGCGTTTTTCTTGCAATACATTGGAATGCACCGATATTTTCTAAAAAATAATCTGCGTAACGGAATTGGTAATGCATAGAATAAAGAAAAAAACCTTTTATTTTGAAATCTTCGTTGAATGGAATTATCAACATTAGATTCTTTCGCAGTAAGAATTTCAGCTTGGATTTCATCTACAGAACGAATATTTGCAGCTCGAATTATGTACGGAAATACTTTTTTCCCCTTTTTTGAATGACTTTCGATTACTGTATATATATCTACTTCATCGAATACAAGTAATTTATGATATTTTATACGGAATGCATGAACTTTTTTTGTATCTTGAACAGCTTTAGCAAAACATTTCAATATCCATCCTTGAAGCATCCCGTGATAAGTATCTTTATTAGAAAATTCTCGAATTATATTTAACGCATCGGTAATATCCACTTCAAATACTCCATATACTGAGTGAGTTGATGGAGTAATATCATACAAGTCTACCAGATAATTATGATTTGAGTTGCGAATTACCTCATACGTATGGTGTTTCATTGTGATTCATTAAAATCCTATGTTTCTGAATTGCTATGGGTTTACCTGCAGAATCTAAGGGGTATCTCATATTGGCGGTCCCGATGGAGAGTCGAACTCCAATCTATCCGCTAGATACGCAGTTTTGAAGACTGTGGCGAGGACCGCCTCGCTGATCAGGACCATGGATGAGGGATTTTCATTACGAGGTGTTGTTTGTGCACCGCTAGAGATATTTATTTGAATAGCTTTATTAAATTTCTCTATTAATAGCACATAAAGGTGTTAGTGTTCGATGAATCTTAAGCATAGAGCAGATGAAATATTAGGAATTCAAAAGAAAGCCGTTCAGAATTTACAATCCTCCGACCAGTGGTTAACAGCTATCGAACTGATCTATTCTAAAGCAAAAGCCCTTGGAAGAATAGTTACAACTGGAATGGGGAAAGCTGGTATAATTGCGAAAAAAATGAGTGCGACTCTTTCTAGTATCGGTGTTCCCTCTTTTTATGTACATCCTGCAGAATCTTTACATGGAGACCTAGGTAGGATAACTTCTGAAGATCTTGTAGTTGTATTTTCACATTCTGGGAGTACGGAGGAAGTTCAAAGAATGATTACACACTTGAAAATATTAAATAACCAAGAAAACACCATCATTATTATTACTGGTAGTATTAAACCTGTAATTCCCTATGATCATCTCGTGAGTTACGGAAAAATTGAAGAATCCTCTTTTGTAACAAAGGTACCTTCTACTTCAACAACGCTCATGCTCATTATTGCGGATGTATTAGCCATTACTGCAGCAGAAGCATTAGGATTTTCTGATGAGTGGTTCCAACAAAGACATCCCGGTGGATCTATAGGTAAATCATACAAAAAAACTGAAAATCATTAGGCAAGCTTTTAACTACTTTTGTTCTGAGTTTTTAGCATTATGCCAGTTTATCAGTTTAAAGATAGAATTCCTGAAATCGGGGAAGGTACTTGGATATTTCCTGAGTCAGCAGTAATCATTGGAAAAGTCCACATTGGCAAAAATGTCTATATCGGAGCAGGAGCTATAATCCGGGGGGATTATGGGGAAATCTTCATTGGGGACGGAACAAGTGTTGAAGAAAACGTAACTATTCATGCACGTCCAGGTGATAAAACAGTCATCGGTAACCATGTCACACTTGGGCATGGTTGCATCATCCATAACGCCACGCTACATGATTATTCCGTTATAGGTATGGGTGCTATTGTATCAGATTATTCTGATGTTGGTGAATATGCTATAGTCGGAGAAGGCGCGGTGGTTAAAAGTAAAACTGTGATTCCTCCTCACAAAATAGCAGTAGGAGTTCCTGCTACCGTTAAAATGGATGTTCCACAAAAAACTACTGATTTTTGGGTGGAAATTAATAAGATCTATATGCAATTAGCGAAAGATTATCCCACCGAAATGAAAAAATTGGAAGGTTATTGATGTAGAATTAGAACTTTCTACTCTCATCTTTTCCATATCTATTCAGAGAAACCTAGATTTTGCCTTTAAAAATATTTTCTCAATTTTAATTTCCTAAAAATCATTTTTAGTGACTAATTAGTAAAAACCTTTATTAAGTGTGTTAAATTCTCCTATATATAAATAAAATCGAGTTACCATATTTTTGTACGGAATGTTTGTCTAGGTCACTGGACCAGATAAAAAAATGGTTTGTTTTAACAATATTTTTTATTTATGAAAAAGTGAAATTAGAAAAAATTTGTGAATTAAATGACAACAGAATTAACAGAATCAGAAAAAGAATCAAAAATAACCAAAACAGGAACTGTAAAGTTCTTTAATACAATCAAGGGTTATGGTTTCATCAACCCAGATGAACCATTAGAAATCGGAAGGGATATTTTCGTTCATTATAGTGAAATAAAAGTAGATCCCAGCGAATTTGCGACCCTTAATGAGAATGATGAAGTAGAATTTGAACTACATGAAACGGATCGAGGTTTTGAAGCACGAAATGTAGTCATCACGAAAGAAGCACCATTTATTATCAAAAGATGGGACACATTCTATTAAACATATGAAATCTACATTCGAAAATTAAATCAAACATGAAATCCATGCCTACAAGAGTGGTGAAACAGTTTAGTTCCATCAAGGATTACGGATTAATTACTCCATGTCTTGGAGGAAAAGATGTTTTTATTCACTATTCTCAATTGCTTCATT
>JAEOUK010000604.1 GCA_016839385.1 Promethearchaeota archaeon | reverse complement strand
CAATATTTCTTACGCAATTTCCATATTTTTCCTCGGGAAACTTTGCATTGCTCTATGAAATTCGGATTAAAATTATGTACATTAAAGAAAAACCTTCCATTTGGACTAAGATGATTCTTCACACAGTTTAAGCAGTTTTTTTCTTGTTCTAGAGTGATATTGTGAAAAAATGCATCTACGCAGAGAATTGTGTTGAATTTTTCTTCCAACTGGAAATTATCTATGGGCATATTATATAACGAGATATTTCGTTTCAATAATGGTTCCTTATCTAATTTTTCTGAAAATAACTGCAACATTCCAAATGAATTGTCAATAGAAACAACTTTATATCCAAGTTGTGCAAAATGAATTGATAATCTACCTGTTCCGCATGCAGTATCTAGTATAGGCCCTCCAAAATCAGAAACTTTGCGAGAATACCACTCGATTTCAGAATTTCCACTTACTCCAAGGGTTTCATCATAGTATTTCACAACGGGATCTTTTTCAGAATCACCATACATATCGAATAAATCCTTTTACTGCTGTTTTTCCAGTTCTTTAGCACGTTTTTCAAGTGTTATCGCAATTTCCTCAAAATCATGTCTACTATGTTTCAATATTGGCAACCATAACACAGCGCTGATTATGCCAAAGGTTAGGGCTGAAAATACAATTGTGTCCGAAATCGGAAGAGGACTTCCCCAGAAAATAAACTTGTCAATCATATACCCTCCAAACCAGGAACCTAAAGCACGCCCAAGCGCATCAAGAAAAGCAGCTGTAGCAATCATTGTTCCTCTGTGTTCTGGAAGATTGACATCTAGCATCGACGCGTACCAATTAGGAGCTATACCCATCACAAACGCGAATCCTGCTCCTAATATCAACGCCATCACAATCAACAGTATATAGAACAACCAAGGAGAGGATGAAAGATTCACCAGACCTCGGAAGAATGTTTTTGTTCCAAAATTCGGGTAAAACAAAAATCCAATCAATAAAAGCGGAATATTTGCAACTCCACATAAGATTGCCATCTTGACTCGCCCTGAACGATCTCCCCTTTGTACTTTCATATCTCCTCTTTTCGAGAAGTAGAATTGACCAAACAGCATGAAAGCGACTAAAATTCCTACATAAGGTATTGCGATAGCTAAATTTTCTACTTTGAATGACAATCCAATCTCGATTGTTATCCATGTGATAAGAAATCCTACCACTATTCCACTAGTGACTGTGTCAACCCAGTTAATAATCAACCAGAAATTAGATTTACGTTTGTAAATATATCGTAAATCTGAAAATTTAATCCGATAGGATTTTGAATAATCCACATTTTCATCTGCCAATACTTCTTTTAATTCTTTTTCTGTACTTCCACGTTTAGGCTCTTTAACTAAAAATACTAAGAATGTAAAGAATAACCCGCCAGCAGCCATGATAAGAAATGGAATTCTCCATTTTCCAATCTCCTCCGGTATAAAATGAGTTTCAATATAAATAATTTTTTCGGCTAATGATTCTAATGTATTGTAAGTTTGGTCTTTAAAAATTGGATTAAATGCAGTTCCTATTGTTGCACCTCCTAAACTTCCAATTGTTGAAGCTAGTCCCCACCATGCAAAGGAATTTCCTCTTTTCTCTGATGAAAAAATGTCTGATAGAAGACTCATTGTAACAGGTGCTTGAGAAGCTGCGGCACCACTGGCTATAATTCTGAATAACATGAATATGAATATATTCTGAGGTGAAAAATAGACTGCAACCTCGAAAATAGACCAAATTCCTGCTCCAATTATCAAAATCCATTTTCTTGGATATTTATCTGCAAGATAACCAAATATTGGCATACATATTGCATGAGCTATCAATGATAATCCTACAATCATGCCGATAATTGTGAAATTATTTGTTATACCAAATTCTACCATTATAGGCACTTGGTTGACTAACACAAGGGATGCATCTGAACTAATTAGAATCATTAATGGTAGAAATATGAAAATACTCCCAAATTTTCGGATTTTTTCACTCATGGTTATTCTTTTATTACTAAGAACTATAAAATTCAATCCATTTGGTATTTACAATATCGACTTTATCAAAATTTCACCATACTCAATCACGGATTTAAATAACTCCACTCTTCAAGAAACTTCATTCCATAGTCTTTTTTTGAATATTGTAAAGCTTTGGTAATAATTTCTTTTGTTATGACTGAATTGGGATAATTACTAGTTATAAATAAAAATTCCATTATGTTATACCCATTTATCCAGAAAGCTTTGGTCAAGTTCCATAAAATCCATTCAAATGGAAATGTTGTAAATCCTAATCGTGTATGAGGGCGCCCAATCCCCCTCTTCTGATCTTCTATTATTTGTTGAATGTCTGGTTGGTTAAAAAATCGGGAATATTCTGCATTTGCATGCAAATAATTGAACATCTTTTCGCATTTTGAAATGATATTAATATCCCTTCTTAAGCTTGTGAGTAAAAAATGCACATATAGACATTCTTCTACGGAAACTTTAAATTCATGAGGTACATTCGGTTCAGATTGATCTGAATATATATAATTGAGTACGTTCTTAAGCAGAGACGTCAATTTTTTTGCCCCTAGTTTGATCTTAAATATTCAAGATTATAATTGCATTGATACTCTCTAGAAGATAAGGTACTATCCAATTAGACTCACGAGCGAAAAAATTAAAACCCATCTGCAATATTGTTGATTTACTACCTTGATCATAGATGGGCAATTAGCTCAGTTGGAAGAGCACTGCCTTGGCATTGTATAGCAAAATTTTCGTCAATACAACCAAACTGGCAGGGGTCGGGCGTTCAAATCGCCCATTGTCCACCAATTTTTTCTGTATATAACATCTTCGCTTGTCTCAGACTATATTGTTATATTAGACAAAAGCAGCTCCAATTAGTGAGATGATAAAAATACCCAACACAGCAAAAATGACGAATACAAAACAAATTGCAGATTGTTTTGAGTATTCGTCTTCACAATCTGGACAACGATTAACAATCTCTGTTGAATCTTTATGGACGGTTCTCTGATGCATATGCCAACCACATAAGGGTTTCCCGCAATCATCACAGTCGTTAGTTGCAACCCGATTGCAAAAATGACAAGGCTCCATTGTATTAGGTTGGTGTTCTTTTATAACCCCATATTTTTTTGCTCGTATGCATTCAGGACACATACCATCAAAGTTAGAATATTGTTCTTCAGAAATTTCCAATCCACATGATGTGCAACTTTTCATCTTTCTCTCCAGTTAACAAATTTACATTCAAGTTAAAATATCTATTGGATTAATGTGCTTATATCAGAAGAACAAAAATTTGGTTGTCAAATATAGTGATCGTTCCTTCTAGGATTTCATGAAAACCATCCAAACCGAACAGATAATCCAATAAATATTCCAATGCCAAAAGCTATACTAATTATAGCAGCAATTGTATAAACAAAATACCTTGTATTGCATTTATCACAAACTGGACGAAATTCTTTCCATTTAAGTAATATTCCCCAATCTCTGTCTTCATGATGCAGGTCACAAACTGGTTTTTCACAAATTATACAGTTATATACTGCTTCACTTGCATCATCCGTGGAACCTTTTTCGATTTCTTTTTCGCATAAATAGCAATTTACACCTAGTGGCTTAGGAATCGGCTTAGGTTTTAGATATCCTTCTTCATCTACTTTATAATTATCTATGAATTTGGTTCCACGAACACAATTAGGACACATTCCCTCAAAATCAGCTGATTGTTCTTCAGAAATTTCATCTCCACATGAAATACACTTAACCATGTTTTCTCATGCCTATTAACAAAATTCAGATTAAAAAAGCTATAGAATTAATGACCTTTCTTAAGTAACACAAAAACTTGACTATTCACACTATTGAGTAGTGAGCCAGATAATTTTAATATGGTTCCAGGTTCTTCCATAATTGTCTGATCCGATACAAACATAGCCTCACTTACAATCTGACCGAACATTGCTGGAGGTAGATGAACTGCAGGATAATTGGCGTCTTTCTTTACATCTTGAATATTTGTTATGATGTTCCAAATTTGTTTTTGATCAGTTGTACGACACACAAATAATTTATCTAATTCAGGATGTTTCTCAATTCGGGTAACTTGAACAGAAAACGTATCCAAAGCGTTACCAGGATCAGGGGGTAATAGAATTCGACGAGGAAAGTCCCGGAAAATACTTAATACGTACTCAACTTCCTTAATTACAAAGAGATCTTTTGGATTATCAGGTTTATAACTTGCACCTTTCAATGCGTCAAGTACCATATTCTCGATAGTATTAGTATTCTCATGGAATTCTACAAACTCAGGCATTGAAATAATTGCATCCGGTTCTAAATAACAATATTTCACCGTCTGGAGATGTGTATGCATTGAATGTTCTAATAATTGCGATCCGTCGTGATAATGCTTAAATTGGAACTTAAAACGCTTCATGCGAAAAATTTCCAATAGTCGCTTAATAGCATCTTCCACAACTAAAATTCGATAATCATTACCAGTATCCATGAAAATAAAAAGAGTTGTTTGAGTTAATGAATCTTTCCTAAGTTAGATTAGTTTCTAACTGGAATGACTTCTATTCCACTCATATAAGGTTGCAATGCTTTTGGGATGTTTATAGAACCATCTTCATTTTGGTTATTTTCAAGTAAACAACACATGAATCGTTCGGTTGCAATAGCAGTTGAGTTCAATGTGTGAACAACTTCATAGGTTTCAGGATCTCCTAGTGTCCCAAAGCGTGCATCAAGCTTACGTGCTTGATAATCCCGACAATTCGTTGCTGATACTAACTCTCGATATGCTTGACTTGCTGGGAACCATCCTTCAAGGTCGTACTTGATTGAAGCATTATCATTTAATTCTCCTGAGGCAATATTGACTATTCTAAAAGGAATCTTGAGCTCTTTGAAGATACTTTCCGTCAGAGCAATCATTTTCTCATGGATTTTTGGTGAATCATCAGGTTTACAGTATACATATTGCTCTACTTTCTCGAATTGGTGTACACGAAAAATACCAAGTGTATCCTTACCATGTGAACCTGCTTCTCTGCGAAAGCATGTGGAGACACCTACGTATTTGATAGGTAATACATTTTCGTCAATTACTTCTTGGCGATGTAGTGCCGCAAGTGTTTGCTCTGAAGTAGCAATTAAGAACAAATCTTCATCCTGGATTTTATATAGTTGATTTTCAAAATCAGCAAGTTCTGCTGCTTCCTTGATTACTTCATATTTCGCAAAGAAAGGAGTCCATATGGGAGTGTATCCAGCTTCTGTTAGTTTATCTAATGCAAAGTTGATCAATGCTAAATTGAGTTTTACCATTTCGTTTTGAAGATAGTAAAATCGAGTTCCTGCAATTTCAGATGCTTTTTGCGTATTAACTCCTCCGATGATTTGAACTAATTCTACATGGTTCCGTGGAGTGAATTTGAAGTTCTTTTTTCTTCCTGATGTTCGCAATACTACATCACCTTCTTCAGTTTCAGCAATAGGCACTTTAGGATCAAGGATATTTCCAACTTTATATCTATATTCATCCCTTTGTTGAAGAAGTTCTTTTGTTCTGGGTTCTTCTTCTGCAATTGAATTACCAACTTGTTTAGACTCGGATTTTAGACTTTCTACTTGCTTTTGGAGTTTTTGTTTCTCTTCAACAGATGCTTTCTTCATTTGTTTAAAGCATTCTGAGATCTCTTTCGTAATGGAATTTCTTTTTCGACGTAAATCTTGAACTTTCTGAAGACTTTCTCTCCATTCATTATCCAGACGTAAAACTTTATCCACATTTTCTGTATCACGGAATCGCTTTTGCTCCGACTCTCTTATCAAATCGGGATTTTCTCGAAATAATTTAATGTCTAACAAGTTTAGTCTACCCAAGAAGAGTAAAAATCACTAAAATTAAGATTTTACTGATTTCTCTTCATTCATAAATAATAAAATTCTCTTAATCCAGATCAACTAAAATTCCACATTTATTACAACGCTTTACCCCACGAAACAGAGAGTTTCTACAATTTGGACATTTATACCGTTCCTCTTGTACTTTAATCCATTTTTCGGTTCCTAGTTCTCTCCATTCAGGAATTGTCCTTCTCATTACTTCTCTTGCTTTTTTTAGAGGAAATAGTTTAATTCGATAACAAGGATAATCAACACATTCATAACATCCTTCATATCCTTTTTTTTCAGCACAGCTCCGAATAGAGCATTTTTGACAATGCTTAAACTTGACGTCATCAGATCTGCACCCCGTACAAATAATCTCTTCGGGTTTAGAAACAAGAGGTCGATACACTTTTACTAATGCTTTCTTAAACTTCTCATTAGTATCTCGGTGTGCAATGCGAATTGCACATACTCCACAATATAATCCACAAGGTGCCAGTAGATTTTTATCGATTTCCATTAAATTTCACAATTTTCAAGATAAATTACGTAAGAGCATCATATTTCTTTTTTAATACTTCGTAATCCTTTCTCCATCGTTCTAATTCATCCATCAAATTTCGTACAATTGACATCATTTGACCTTTTGAAAATATATCATCCAACCCTGTGTCAAGTTTCGTGGTTTCGACTCCTCGAACTTTTAAATTTGCATCTAAATATAGAGTAGAAAGCACGTCTTTGGCATCACCATGCAAGTGAAAATAAGAAAACGGAAAATGAGTATGTTTTGAAGCTAAATCCGCGGGTAACTCCACTTTATGTTGTGATTTACAGACATCACAAACATATTCTGCCATAGGGCTCATGTGATACAAAGCCATCTTTACTCTTATTAATATTCTGCAAAAAACTAGAAAAAAAAGAAATCATGCATAAATAATAAATTAGATTAGTTTGATTAAGAGGAGAACGATACAAATAACCAGTCCGAATACTCTAAAGATTATCTGAATACGGAGTTTCTTATCAGATCTCGCGTATTCTTTTAGATATTTGAATTTCTTTATCGGAACGGTTACCTCCACGAAAATCCAAAAAAGTAGTCCTAACCAAATCACCGTTGTCAGAATCATTTCTATGATGAGGAGAGCGTTTATGTTTACAAAATACATCCACCCCCAAATAAACTCAAGAGTGGATAGGTAAAACAATAATCCAATCGCTAATACATCAATAAAAGATAGTCTTCGTAACTCACCCTTTCCTCGTTCGGATTTTTTGTTATTATATCCGGTGAAATATCCGAAGATTTCAGTTTCTTGTTGAATTGATTGAACAACCAAGTAAAATCCATACGTGATCCCAACCATTGAAAGATCTGTTCCCCATAGAAATTCTGTGGATAATCCCACAATTGAGAATATAATCAATCCAATTCCTCCAAATGTTCGGAAATTTAGAAACTTCTTATTTTCTCGGATGGGAGATTCTTTTTCTAAGTTAAACAAATGAGGAAGAGTTTTATTTCCGAGGATCGAAACTGGAAGATAATTAATAGAATACTTTTTGGTATCGGTTCTGAATGTTAGTGTGTGAGTAGGAACTAAAACTGTGAGGATTGTCCCTAATAGATCCACAATCCCTGTTATTAGCATCATTGTTGGAAGAACCTCATCATGTGCTAGATTTTCCCCAAATAAAGGAATCCCAAATTGAAGTACACGAATTCCCATTGGTATAAAAAGGAGAATCCATATATGTCGTAATTTTAAACCTGTGTTGGTGTGCTTAATTTCCTTGATTGAGTCTCTATTTAGTTCGGTTGCGAATGGAAACAGTAATCTACGCTCTTGGATAAAGTATGTGTTATCTGTTCTCGAAAAAATAACCTGTTTTGATGCATGAATACAATATATAATCATAATTGCACCAACAATCAACGGAGCCAAGCCAACTGTCCAAGCAAAAGAGAGACCTCCTAAAAATACAGCCTGTCCTTGTCCAATGTGAGTGCCAATTCCATCTTCCCCTGGATGTCCGATATGGTAGCCTAAGTAAACGAAATCCAATACTCCGATCAAGAAAAACGCAATTCCCGTTGCTAAATAGCTCCAAGGAATTGAGAAGATGGTAATGGATTCATCTGAAATTCTTTGTTTTAAGTAACTTATTCGGTTTTCCATCTTAAGACACCTCCACATATCCAAAATATCGTAAAATGTAGTATGGTAATGTAAACGAAGCTCCGGCATATTCTCTAATAGTGCTAGTTGTATCGTACACGTGTACTCCATCCTCTTTAAAGGGATTTTGGTTCCACACACTTTCATGTGGACGCATCATATCTACTGTGGCAGGTTTAAGATATCTATCATCGAAGACAGCATCTTGAAGACTTTCAGTAAGCCACTTATATAATCCACCAAACCATGTTGTATCTACAAAATTCTTCCATTTTTCGATGTTTGGATCGATCTCCAACCATTGTGGTCCTAAAACTGCTGCTACTTCTGTTCGATTGACAGTCCTATTTTCACCCCCAATAGTGGTGTCAAATGGAATCAATCCCCGTACGGAATATCTCCATAGCTGATCTAGAATGTCCCATCGTATGGAATCAGTATCAAAACGGACAGTTCGGGTACTTCTAGCTGCACCAGCTAAATAAAGTGCATTTAACATAGCATTGCGATGTCCCCTGTAGCTAATATAAGTTTTCTCGTGAAAATTCTTAAAATATAAATTCAGTATC
Source organism: Promethearchaeota archaeon (assembly GCA_016839385.1). The sequence goes on along the minus strand of JAEOUK010000604.1, from coordinate 1,084 downwards.
TCTTGATTATCTTCCACCAAGAAAAGTCCGAGCAAGACAAACGAGTTGAAGTAATGGGAATAATAATTATCTATATTATCCATCTTCCCAACGCGGAATGCATTATTCACTTTTCGTTCTTTTGCTAGATAATAATGAAACAACTGTTTGTATTTTGCATTTGTAGGCTCAACAATCATCGCCATCTTAGTTAAAAGGAGTTTCCAGACAATTCCGGAAGGAGGTTGGAAATGTACACCATCCGGTTTTCCTGGATCCCCAACTCCTCCCATATGCTGCCAGAAACTACTGAGCATTCCTTCCATCAATTGCAGAATTATTTGTCTTGTAATATACTGGATATCGGGCACTGGAACTAAGGTCAATAATGCCGCTAATCCTCCAAAATAAGCAGCTAATTCATCTTTACTAGTGTATAATCGCATTCTCCACTGAGAATAATCTGTTCCTGTTTCATGAATTTGCGTTCCATCTGTTCCATTCCAATGCCTGTAATACTCATCAAATATCCATGTATAATTTCCATCATTCCATCTATCAGGCGGAGCATAGAAACGAGCAACGGTTGTTCCCGGGAAATTAGGACCTAAACCACCATTCGGAATTTCTATAAATAATCTCATTGCGTCCGTCATTTTTCGAATCAAATTCAAAGAAAGATCTTTTTCGGGACCAGCTGGTAATACAGCATATCTAAAGCATGACGCAACGAGATTTTCTATGGTATGCAATTGACCATTATCCGTACCATGGTATGTGATAACCTCTCCAGTTGTTGCATTACGTGTAATAGTCTGTGAAATATTGATCGGTAGATGTTCATCCTGTAAATGTTCAAATTCAGTGCCGATTTCCTCCAAACGAGTCAGGTTAATGTCTGCTAGATCATAAAAATCGTTTGTATCTGGCGGAACTTCCATAAAACTCGTCAATTCGGGCACCATGATGCCAAAATAAACCCCTAAGTATACTCCTCCAAAAGCAATAGGTAGCAAAATAAGAGTAGTAAGGATGATCCTTCTGGGGATTTTATACTTCAATTTTTGTATTCTCATACGATTTCCCTACGTGATTAATGTATTTT
>JAEOUK010000603.1 GCA_016839385.1 Promethearchaeota archaeon | reverse complement strand
CCCATTCCACCCTGTTATCCGAAATTCTTTTTAATGCAAGAGATTTCGTAACTTCATACTCAGTTACTCCAGAAAGTATGAATTCCATTGGTGTATCCAGAAGATCCTCTTTACCTGAAATATGTGAGGGAAATCCAAAATTATCGAGAATTAATTCTCGTTTTGAGAAGCGGATTGTGGATCCATCAATCTCTAATGGTTTAAAGCCTGGAACCACTTTATCGTTTAGTCCTTTAGTAGAATTTAACCAATGTAATCGAGAATGCAATTCAGGTGTATCATCTCCCCTATCATCAGAAATTTCCTCAGAGATCGTCAATTTAACTTGGATTTTACACGATATATTATTTCCAGCACATATTGAAATTACTGCCTGATATAACCCAGAAACAATATCATCTGGAACATTTAATCCAATCCATAAAGGTAGTATTCCATTTTTCGGAACAGAGATCTGTTTTTCAAATTTATTACCCTCTGGATCAATACCACATCGATTAAAACACGTAAAAGCAGTTGAATCAATTTTGATAGAATTATTATTATTACTTTTGAGATCAGAAAATTGGATATCAATATTTGACAAAGGTTGGGTTCTGGAATAAATACCCAACTGAAATGTGAAATACTCATTTCTTTTAACTATAGCTGAAAATACTTCAGAAGGTCCATCTTCAATCCAACGTAGAGGTAATTCATCAAACATGCGTATAGGATGCTCTCTATCTTCTGGAAATATTAAAATTTCATCGGAATGAGTTTTAAAGAATTTTTTGAGTTCTTCAGTTGTTGCAGGAATTTCCATAGGAAAAAAAGAATCCATATTACTACGAGCTTCAAAGATGAAATTTGTACATAATGGTATTTTATTGATTATTCTTCTTGAGAACAATCCATTTCTTAAGACCCAAATGGGATTCGCTGATATCTTCCTAATATAATACATTTTATGGTAATACCCATCATTTTTCTGCACTTGAAAAGGAAGATAATAAAGATAATAGGTTCCAGATCCAAATTTTGGTTGGAATACAAAATTTCCGTAATCCTTGGTTAATCTTGTCGCAATTATATTATGTACTTGAGATTTTGATTCTTTATGGAATAGTAGAAATCTTTTCAGTTTTGGATGGTCATCTCTCCTTCTCCAAGGTATATTTATTCGCACAGTATCATTTTCTGACTCGACCTCAATCACGACCCTGTGATGTCCCAATTTGGCGTCCCATGGTTCTTTCGCTACAGTATATAAATGTGCAAATCGTTTTGTCATGTTCATTCTTTGCTCCGTTTAATCAATAAAGGACTTCTAGATTGTAAATTAATCGATAATACTCCCATTTCATATGAATAATCAGATATCTGCTTTTTTCCTTGTTTTGATAGTTGAAATACTTGAATAGATTCAGTTCTCCATTCTTTAGGAAGTAAGATTTCTAAATTTTGATATTCTTTGGAGTACAGATATATTTTTTCGGGAAATGGAATCATATAAACCCCGTTTTTGACAATATAGTAATCTTCTTTAGATATTTCCAGTTGTTTAGCCTTGTATTTCGCATGCATATCTTCTGAAAAATATATATCATATCCCCGTTTGAGTGGTAATAATTGTAAGGATTTCATCTCGTATTGTAATAGGAACCTAGATAATAACGATCCAGTAAGAATTTCATCCAAGATTTGATCCCAATCTTGAAAACGTTCCCAATAGATATCTTGATAAATACTCCATGCAAATCCTGTTGTATAATCTGATAATTTATCGAAACCTCCACCAACAAGATTTCCAAAATACACTTGGTTTCGGTCTTTTTTCTTATGCCATATTCCACTTACAATCCCAGCATATTCAGTTGGGTGAAAATCTAAACCTTCCATACTCACTTCTATACCCTTTTGCTTAAAATATCGAAAAATAGGAATTAAACCAGCATATAATTCATCAATTGCAGTAATGAAATCACCTTCTTGCCAGTTTAAATTAGAATTTCGCATCGCATCGATATGAATCATTTTTTCTATTGGTAGAGATTGAAAAAACTCATCTAACCTTTGGAAAATTTTCCCAGATTCGACATCTTTAGTATGGGAGATATGATAGGATTGTTCGTTGTTATACTTCTCCCAGCGAAAAGGACTTCCATCTTTTTCAGTACACATGATGGATTCATCCCAATCCGTTGAAGATTTGTATGCATCGTCAATATTTATGTGACAACTCATAATTGTATTGTATTTCTTCATGTCTTCAAAAAAAATCCAGAAGTCTTCTTTCGTTCCGAGTTTTAAATTCAGATGATTTAATGTCGGATAGTTAGTATCATGTCCGATTTTGTTATTTTTTGGATTCATCTGCCATCCAACTAAATACACAGTCTGCGGAAAGCCGTCTGTTACATTAAAAATTGATTTGATAATTTCATGAGCTTGATCAAAGCTTGTCGAAATTCCAACCTCCGGACTAGCACAAAATATTTTATACCAAATTCTTTCCTTATGGAGGTTCCGAAAGTTCCGAGAGAGCTGTTTATTAAGCCAGAAGTAATAATCAGATTCATCAATTTTTCCATCTTCGTTAAAATCTCGAAGAAAGGCTATTTTTATTTCCAAAGGGGGTTGATTCATACCTCGAATAACAGGAGAATATTGATATGCACCTATTTCTGCAAATTTCCTCAACCCACGTCTCTTAACGCGTATAAATATTGGTTTTACTCTAAAATTACTATACACAGCACAACATACTTGATTTGGAATGGTTATACATCCATGTACCATAAATCTCGGATGTCGAAGGTCAGGTGTAGTCCACCATAATTTGGTGTTGAAAGTGGCATATTTAAACATCCATCTACCATATTTAGACCAGAAGGGTTTTCTTAACCAAAATTGTCGAGTCAGTTTTGCATTTGGATTAGAAGTTAAAAAAAGTGGATAATTAGTGAACGAAATATGATTTACTATTGATTGAGGATCATCCACTGATAATCTAAAGTGTAATTCAGATGATTTTAACTGAAAATCAATAATGAAACAATAGGATTGTTTTTTATTAATGCATGTGTATGTAACAGAATTAGTTTCTTTCTTAGTTATAATTTCAAATCTATCCCAAGGTTCAGGTATATTATTCACAATTAAACTAAATGACTCATCTTGGGCAAAGTAACTCTGATTCAATAGTAAAAATTCATATTTGGTAAGTATTGGGAAAGAATCTGCAAAACTAACTCTGAGATTTTTATTATGCAATTGCATTCAAGTCAACTATAAAGTTAATTTAACCGATGCAAAAAAAGGAATGGTTTAATCTTACTTAAAATCAAACATATTTAGATTATCCATAATAAATAAATTCAAAGGAATTAAGAGTTCGTAGATACCTAAACCAAAATCTGTTAATTCATAATAAACCCTAATTGGTTTTCCCGTTTTCACTATACGATTTATCATTCCTAATTCTTCCATCTCCTGTAATCGATTCGTTAGTGTCCTCGAGTTAATACCCTCAAGACTTTTTTGAATGTCTGCAAAATAGGGATTTTTTGAAATTCTT
>JAEOUK010000602.1 GCA_016839385.1 Promethearchaeota archaeon | reverse complement strand
TGGGTTCGATGTTTGCGGTTCGTTCTGGTTCTAATTCCCCTGTTAGAGCAAAATCACCAGAACGGATTTCTTTCATTAAATTGGAATAGATTTTCCCTTCAGTCATGGGATTCTCCTCCTGATCTTACTGATTGTTTAGAACGCGTATCAAGTGTACGTTGGTGTCCCGATTCCGACCAATTCCGTGGTTCTCTAACTTTAAGAAATAAATCCAACCGATCAATGGACTTGAGTGCTTCATAAATCTCAATCCAACCACATGGTTGTGTATAATTTCCCACCTCACATTTTCCATCTACTGAGCCACCACAAGGCCCATTAAGCATAGATTTTGCGCAATGTGTGATTGGGCATACTCCTCCGGTTTCATTTAAAATGCACTCACCACAAGCTCGACATCCCTCTTTATACACTCCAAATCGTTCGGTTTCTCCCATAAATACCGTGTTCAAGGCGGTCAATGCGACTTTTTTTGGATGTTTTTCTCGCATAACTGTATTCATCGCTTGTGTACCTAATCCACAGGTTAGTGAAACAACAGCATCTACTCCATTAATTTCATCCTTTATTTTTCGGAAAGCTTGTTTAGTCATTCTTTCATCGCAAGGTTCATCTACAACTGCGGTTGTTATAACATTATAACCATTTTCTATTAACTGAGCCTTCATTTTAGCAGCACCTTCAGTGCCACCCGTTCCAACTTTCGCAGCACAAACTCCACAAGCTACGATAACAACATTCTTTACTTTATAATCCTCAAGTGCTGCTTTTACTTCTTCCCATGGTTTATTTTCTGTAATTATCATTTTATGAAACCTATAGTTCTACTAGCCATAAATTTGGAAATCACATAAAAAAGCTATGTTAATTTTATTAACATAAACTCAAAAAAGGGAGATTCATTGTGATCGCTTGGATATGGGCTATTATAAGATCAATATCCAAGGCATCGTGCAAGGCGTTGGATTTCGACCCTTTTTGTATAATTTAGCGGATAAATTTGAATTGACCGGCTCGATTATTAATAAGGGTAATGTTGGAGTAGAATTATTACTATACAGTTCAAAAAAGGATGGATTCACTGAATTTTTATCTGCAATCCGGACCGAGATCCCGTCCATATCTTATATCGAAAGCATTGAAGTTGAAGAAGTTGATATCAAAGAATTTTCTGAAAAAGACCTACAGCAAATACGGAGAGAATTAAAAATCAAACCTAGTGAAAATGGCATAGGTCCAAGTGTTACATCCCCTCCCGATATTGCGGTTTGTTCAGAATGCATTTTAGAAATGAATGATCCCAATAATAAGCGCTACTATCAATATCCTTTCATTGCCTGTGCAGGTTGTGGTCCTAGATACACAACCATTACGGAATTACCGTATGATCGAGAAAGAACCACCATGAAGGAATTTCCATTTTGTACGTCTTTAATTAAAGACCAATCTTCATGTTTAAGTGAATATACAACTCCAAAAAACCGCCGATTCCATGCACAAACCTATAGTTGTAAAGAGTGTGGACCTAATTACTTTTTTCTATATAACCCTGAATTTATCTCCAAACCTTTACGAAATGAAAAAGATTCATCCAAAATTCAAGAATTTTTAAAAAATCCGTCCAAAATTGCACAAAATGCAACTAATGCCATCCACATCGCATCTGAATATATACTATCAGGAAAAATTATTGCTATTATGGGAATTGGAGGTGTACATATTGTAGGAGATGGACGAAAACCAGAAGTAATAGATTTGATTCGAAACCGAAAACGAAACCGAAAAACCAAACCTTTCGCAATCCTGGTTAAGGATTTAGCATCTGCTGAAAGATATGCAGACATTTCTGCGTTTGAAAAAACCGAATTAACATCTTTCCGAAGACCCATAGTATTATTGAATAAAAAAAATGATGTTCTTCCTGAATCAATAGCTCCAGGATTACATAATATCGGGATCATGCTACCTTATACAGGAATTCATCATCTTTTGTTTCAAACTCTGGGAGATATTCCTCTTATTTTCACTAGTGGAAATTTCTCAAATCTGCCTATGGCGATTTCCCCTCAAGAGGTTGTGAACCAACTCAATCAACTAACTGATGGGTATTTATTGCATAATAGAGTAATTCATCAGCGCGCTGATGATAGTGTCCTTCGGATATTTCGAACCTATCCCCGAATTATCCGTCGTTCAAGAGGATATGTTCCCGAATATTTCCCACTTGCATTCAAAACCTCCATTAGAGGAGGTATTGCTGTAGGTCCCGAATTGAATTCTACGGGATTAGTTGCAAGAGGATATAGATTATTTCCAACTCAACATATAGGTAATGTAGATAATTTTGAGACATATTCATTTCTACAGAATGCAATTTTGCATATGAAATCGCTCTTAAAATTGAAGGATTCTGATATAGATTTCATTTCCATGGATTTACATCCCCAATTCCATTCAACTAAACTCGCAAAGAAATTTCAAGAAGATTTGGGAATCACGCGATCCTTTCAAATTCAACATCATTTTGCACATGCTGCTAGCTTAATGATAGATAATCAAATTCAAAAAACGGATTCGGTAGTAATCGCAACTTTAGATGGAGTGGGATATGGATCAGATGGAAATGTTTGGGGAGGAGAGATTATTAGGGGAACTTATCAGAATATGGTTCGAACACGACATTTGTCGTATATCCCAATGATTGGAGGGGATTTATCTGTAAGTTATCCAGCTCGAATGTTGATGGGATTCTTACTTAAATCCTATAATACAAATGAAGTTCGCGAAATTGCTGAAAAATTGCACCTATATGAAAAATTACCTGGTACACGAGCTGAATTGGATTCTATTTTTGTTAGCTTCGACCTAAAAAGCAATATCGCATACAGTTCAAGTTGTGGAAGACTCTTAGACTCCATCGCAAGTTTATTGGGAGTGGGAGATCGGAAACATTATCGGGGAGAACCTGCGATGCGATTAGAAGGTTTAGCTTGGTTGGGGGACCCTTATCACTATGATTTTTCCATTCCATTGATCGATTCAATGGGAAACAAAATTCTTCCCTCTGAAAAATTCATTCAAAATGTGGTTGAGATATTAAATACAACTAAGATAACTCTAAAATTAAAAAGAAATATAGCTGCATCCTCCCTATTTTCAATTGGAAAAGCATTTGCTGTCTCATGTTTCCAAGAAGCAGAATCCCACGATATTCATGACATTGGTTTAAGTGGGGGTGTAGCTTACAACGAATTAGTAAATGCTGGATTTTATGATACACTGTATAATTTATCAAATACAACTAAATTTGATTTAAATTTATT
>JAEOUK010000746.1 GCA_016839385.1 Promethearchaeota archaeon | reverse complement strand
GTACGGAAAGTATTATTAAAGTCAGGACCAAATTGGCCACATCCTAAAGGATGTCGAATTACTACTGCATCATCTATTTTCGAAGCTATCCGTTCCGCAATATGATTTACACACACAACTGAAGGAATAATAGCAATTTTATTTCTTATTCCTACTTTTCCTTTTGGCCTTTCATATCCCATGAATTCTTCGTTCATCTATTTAACGCCTCCTTAAGATAATGACTCATGATATTATGCGTGTGAATCCATTCTCCCTTATTTATGTGTTCCGTAGCGATACCTATTATCTGACCATACTTTTTTACCAGATCCCCTTTTTTAATCTCTTTTAATGCAAATTTATGACCAAGAGCTACTGCTTGTTTAATTTTAAGCGTTACACCATTATAATCTATGTCCTCGCCTTTTTCGATATCTGCTATGGCAGTAGCACAATTATCAGCCTTATCCATCACAATATATTTTAGCTTCACGAAAATCACTCAGATGAATTAAAAAAATTAAAAAAAAGATTTGAAAATTTGCTTTAATATAAATCTTCTATCACAAACTCAAGATTTAGATCTCGGAGAGTGTTCTCTAAAGGATAACCATTTTCTGGATTCCATCCAATTTTTTCACAGTACCCCTTATAATCTGATAAATAATCAAAATCATAAGTTCTTTCAGGCAATTTATTCTCTATGATATTTATTCCTTCTCTCAATGTAAAGGCTTGCCTAAGTGTTTGAATTCTGATTCCTATCTTCACAAATTCCTCCATTGATATCTCCCAACCCACAATCGATTTCATCAGTTCAAACAAGGGATATTTTTGAAAGAATAAAGCGAATTCGCATAACCCAACACTTGAGAAACTCTGCCACAGTCCTACTAATAGTTTTGCTGCTTCATATCGATCTTCCCCAGGTCGTTTAAATCGCTTTGGTAAAGCAAAACCCTCAAATAATCCATTAGGTTTTATTAAAGGTCCTCCAGCCATCATCTCAATACTAGCCGTTGTGTGCCTACCCGGAGTTGGATCAAAAGCAAATGAAGCTCCCATGTTTTTATAATATTTTGGAGAATGCATTCCAAGCTCTTGTCCTAAAGAATGCATTGCATATTTTTCACTCCCTTTGCCAATCTTCTCAGAAGCTACTTTTGAACCATCTGCTAAGATATCACCAATACCCTCTCGATTGATCATTTTCTTTAAAATTTCTATAATCGCTTTAGAATTTCCCCAATTAAGCTTAATGCCTTCAGTATCCTCTAAACCGATTATTCCATTCTCAAAACATTCAATAGCAAAACCTATAGTTGCACCAGCTGAGATTGTATCAATGCCTGCTCTATTACACAAGTCATTTGCTAAAAATATTGATGCAAGATCATCATTTAGTAATAAATGCCCAAAACTAGCGCATGTTTCATATTCTGGTCGATGAGTTTCTTCTATATTGACTTCAGGAACTTTCATGATCGCTCCACAGTGAACAGGACACGAAAAACAGCCATAATCTTTTTGCTTGTACTTTAAAATTTCCATTCCAGATATTTTATTTAATCTCTCATCGGGAAAATCTTCATTTTTAGCTCCTCCCCAATTTTTAATAGGAGTGTCTCCCAGCGAAGCCGAAACAGTATTCCCGAATGTAGTTCCCATTGTACTCCATGCTTCTACTGCACCTCCCGTGGCAGCATTTATACCATCGTTATATTCTTTTGTAAATTTAATCGTAGCATCCTTATCTGCCAATTCTATTTTCTTATTGCCTTTTAATATTATTGCTTTTAATTTCTTAGAACCCATAACAGCTCCAAATCCCGATCTCCCGGCAACCCTTGCTTGATCATTTACTATTCCCGAAATTAATGATAATTTTTCTCCCGATTTTCCAATACTAGCAACCTGAATTTTTCCAAATTTCTCTTTCAATTTGCCTTCAGTTTGAACAACATCTAGACCCCAATATTCTGAAGCATCTAAAAAAGAGTTGTCTCCATCAATTATTGAAATAATTTTTGGTGTATTTGACGCTCCTTTAATTAGAATAGCGTCATATCCACACTTTTTTATTTCTGGTCCAAAATATCCTCCACAGTTTGAATCTCCCCACGTTCCAGTTAAAGGGGATTTACCAGCTACCATGACACGACCGGTTAGCGGTGCCGTGGTACCAGTAAGTAACCCCGGAAAAAATCCAAAAATTGACTCTGGACTTAAAGGTTCTATATTTTTTGTCATATTCTCATAAATAAGCTTTGTAGCGAGACCATAACCACCTAAGTAAGCTCGGTAATCTTCCTCTGGCAATTCTTGCTCTTCTAATTTTTCAGTAGAAAGATCTATCCATAAAATTTTTCCCATATATCCTTTTGGCATGATTTAACTACACCTATCTCT
>JAEOUK010000105.1 GCA_016839385.1 Promethearchaeota archaeon | reverse complement strand
CTATTGACTTCTTTTTAATATATAATGTTAAACATGACTCAATCGTAAATAAGTTAACATTCACTCTGAATTGTAGATTTACTGACCGAGAATTTATATTTATAGGATAATCAAAAAAGTGAAATAAGGGGGGATGTGAATACTGAGGTAATGGACGATCCAAATCTGTACAAACCGATTGACGTTTTAGGGGATAAAAAAAGTTTCATTCGGTTAGTTGAATATATGGGAAATGATTGGAGTGTAGTAAAGAGCGCTCGAGTCTCCTTCGGACAAGACAGAAAAACGGATGAAGAAGATGCCCGATTAATCCGTTATTTGATGTTACATGATCATATGACTCCTTTTGAGCACATTGTCTATAAATTCCATGTAAGTTGCCCCCTTTTCGTCCGAGCTCAATGGTTTCGTCATAGAACTTGGTCATATAACGAAATTAGCAGAAGGTATACAAGTACGAAGCTTCAATTCTATATACCAACTCGTTATAGAAAACAGGACTTAAAAAATAAACAAGGGTCCGTATTTTCGGACGAAATTAATAACGATATTGCCTATGAAACTGTGAAAAAACAAACTGAATTGGGATTGAATGCGTATCACATACTAATCGAAATGGGTATTGCACGCGAACATGCTCGTATGATATTACCTCAAAATATGTATACAGAATTTTATGGAACGGTTAATCTTCGGAATTTATTGCATTTCACTAGATTAAGAATTGCTCCTGAAGCTCAATGGGAAATTCGGCAATATGCTAATGCGATTCTAAGCATCTTAGAAAAAACAGTCCCCATCAGTTTGAAAGCATTTAAGGAAAAGTATAAACTAAACTAAATTGGTAAATTAATGAGTCAACGGAATATCCGAGGTAGAATATCCACATTCAGAGCAAATGGAACCGTAATCTAGTGTAGTTCCACAAATTGGACAGAATTCAAGATACTTTCGAAGTTTCTCGTACTCCTTGAATTGCTCAGAGATCCTAAGATAATTATGAGTTTTTCCTGGTTGAAGATAAACTGGTTCATACCCCAAATGGTCTAACCATTTATTAATATAATCCTGGGGAACCCATCTTACATTATCTCTTCCAAACCACCTAAATAAAACTTCTACAGTTATATACGTACAATTTTCCTCACGTTCATATCCGAATTCGATGGTGTACGTTTCTCCTAAGGATAGGATAAATTGGGAGTTGATAAATTGACCTGAAGCATCGTGTTTAAATTCCAATTTTCGATGGAGGAAATTCTCTGAGATATTGGTACTAACCATCTCCCCTTTCTGTAAATTCCAAAAATCAATAGACTTAGACCAGATTTCTTCAATGGGACTTTCAATTTTGAAATATGTATATCGATATAACATTGATACTTTAACAATGAAATTGCACTATTGGAACTGATCCATCAATGACCTAGGTTTTTTATGTAAGAGATTTCGATGCTATCGATACCATTGATCCAAAATTTTTATGATATTGCTTCCAATATTAAACCAATGTATGTTGAAAACGAAGGAAAGGTAATTGAGAAAACTGAAACGCCTATCTTGAAGGCTCAATTGACAGATGATTTCAGAAAGCTCGGATTAAAAGAAGGAGATAATGTAGTAGTACATAGTTCAATGAGTAAGATTGGTTGGATCCCGGGTGGACCAATTCCAGTAATTTATGCATTGATGGAGGTTGTTACAAGAAACGGTACAATCATAATGCCAACTCATTCCTCAGATAATAGCGATCCAATAGAATGGCAGAACCCCCCTGTTCCTGAATCATGGAAACCCATAATTCGAGCACACTTGCCTGCTTTTGATCCGAAAATTACACCAACCCGTGGAATGGGAAAGATTGTTGATACATTCTTGTATTTTCCTGATGTTATTCGCAGTAACCACCCTCAAGTATCCTTTGCTTCTTGGGGTAAAAATTCTGAATTTATTACTAGAAATCATCCTCTCTCCCCGAGTTTTGGTATTGATTCTCCATTGGGGCGGTTATATCAGCTCAAAGGAAAGGTGTTGTTAGTAGGAGTGAATCATGATAATAATTCCTCATTACATCTCGCAGAATATTTGGCAAATTATCCAAGTGCAAAAACGATAAAACTAGGAGCAGCTATTATGAAAGATGAAAAACGGGTTTGGATTTCATGGGAGGAAAAACAGATGTTTGATGAGGATTTCTTGGAAATCGGAATGGAGTTTGAAAAATCAAATAATTATTCTAGTGGAAAAGTAGGAAATGCTACCTCAATTCTTCTTGATCAGGTCAAATTGGTTGATTTTGCAACAAAGTGGATGAAGGAGCATCGCAAATAATAATCTATACCATAATTTTATCTTTAAATTGAATACATTATTAATCATGGTTTTAAAAGCGGCATTTATCGTGCCCCACGGGGCTTTGATTCTTGATGCAACCTCGTCTCATCAAGATGGAAGATATGAATTACATCAAGCTATGAGAAGAGTTGCAGAAGATATAGCAAAAATAAACCCAGATGTTATTTTAATTACATCTCCACATGGTATTTCTCTATCGGAAGATTTTGGAATTTATCACAACATAGCGGCTCATGGAACAGCTGAATGGGAAGGAGAATATCTAGAGTATCAAGTGGATATTGAGATCAACCTTGAATTTTCCCAAGAATTGTATTCACATCTTAAGAAAAACAGTTGTCAAGTTAGCAAAATCACTGCATTTTCACAAGGAGTTTCAATCCCTCTACGTTGGGGTGAGTCTGTACCACTATGGTTCCTCAAGGATTTGAAGACTATTAAGTATTGCATAATCTCGCAGCCACAAAAACGATTCGAACCCTCTTCAGAATTCTTGGACGAAGTCACATTGTTAGGAAATATAATGAAGAATTTCATTAGTTCCCATCAAAAGAACATTGTTGTAATAATCAGTGCGGATTTAGCTCATACACATCTAGAAGAAGGGCCATATGGATATTATCCTCTTGCAGAAAACACTGATCAACTTTATGAATACTGGATGTACTCGATTGGTATTTTACCTCCGCCGCTTGAACTGAAGAACCAAGTTAAGGAAGCATTATGTTGTGGGAATATAGGGTTTTATTTACTCCATGGACTTCTATTTGATTCTAATCTCATAAATAACATGATAATTCGAGCTACTCCCACATACTATGGAATGATGGTTGCATCATTTTTACCAAAATAAAAGGAAAAATTAAAAACTTGTAGCCTTTTTCACCATCCATTCGGCTGATCCCAAATAATTGCTTTTCTTCCATAAACGCAGTAATTGGCTTATCAATACTATAGTTATGACGCCAAATAGTGCAAGCAGTGCTAAATAGTCCGAAAGTGGGAAAATTAAACAAATACATAACAATAGAATTTCAACAATGAAACTTTCCAGCAAAAACAGAGTTAGTGATACATTCCCAAATCTTTGAAGTGCTAAAACAAAACGATTCGGTTTCTTATTTCGTGGTTCAAATTCAAAATAATAAACAAAGAGAATCGGTATTATCATTACTCCAACTAATGCCCACATAGCGCGTCCAGGAGCGGTCTGATAAGAATATTCATATGGAATATCTCCAAAAAGGATATACCCAATTATCCCAAGGATTATAGAGATGAAGGAAAAAAAAGAACCAAAGATAATCACCGGTTTTTTTGGAATTCTCATTTTATACGCTAATCCGAAAAATGCACCTATGAATGCAAATCCCATGTTGGGTAATAAGGGATGAATATCTCCTACAAGTATTCCCAAGAAAAATGCAATTCCATATCTTTCATCTATTAAAGCATTTACCCACAATGGACGGAGGTATTTAACAGCAAAAGGAGAGCCAATTAACAGAACTATAGCTATAGAGCTTAATATTATCAAGTTTCCATATTTTCTTTGGTTGTTTCCTTTCCAAAACATAGGAATCTCAGTTAGGGTCAAAATTAACAGTGTATATCCAATCGTAACAACAGCCGATTGACTAAAGAAAATATCATATAGTAATGGAGGATGATAAGTCCCATCTTTAATGAATCCAAGAATGATTCCAACACTTATAGGAGCATCTTCCGCATTGAAATCATAAATTCCACCACCTTTAGATTCTCCCGAGAACAAAAGGGAAGAAATTCGATCAAATACTATCAAAATCAAAACTTTAATGATAGTTTTTACTAGTATTTTTTTTTTTTAACATCTGGATTCTCATACTTGTGATACAGACTTATCGAATTCGAAAATCCAGTTATAATGAAAAAAAATACACCCCATCGTCCGATGAATTTCCCAATTATACTTACAAATCCGGCACTACTTTCGATTGTATGTAAATCTCCAGAAAAAGAATCTAAATTATGTAGAAATATCATCATCCATATCAAGAACCCCCTGTAAAGATCCAATCCAATCAATCGATGATGATTATCTTGCGCCATTAGTTACAACACAACCTTTTACTATTTATAACTTTATTCTAATAAATCCGAATTACCTACAACCAAAATTTAATAGCATAAACCTCAAATTAGAACATACATTTCACACTGAATATCTTAGATCAAAACTTCATTAGAATGTGTCAAACATTGTCGAATAAAGAGTATATACCTGGAAAATTTGCGTTTAAACTATGTGTTTTGG
>JAEOUK010000601.1 GCA_016839385.1 Promethearchaeota archaeon | reverse complement strand
GCATAGATATGGAAGAGTTTACCTATTCCATGAAAGTCAATGCAGTCGGACCATTTATGATTGTACAGACTTTTATAGAATTATTAAAAGCAGGTACTAATACCCGTATTGTTAATGTGACGACCGGTCCGCTAGTTCCGGTTGAATGTAATTTGCCATATAATTATTGTATTAGTAAGACGGCATTAAATATGATTACACGGTATTTCGCTGTGAATTTATCAGAGTTTGGTATCACAAGTGTAGGAATGTATCCCGGGTGGGTGCAGACAGAAATGGGGTATTCCGGAGGTGGAAACCCACCACTAACTGCTGAAGAATCAGGTAAAGGCATTGTAGAAGTTGTTTCCAATCTTTCTATGAAAGATAATGAAAAGTTCATTGCTTATGATGGTAGCGTATTATCAAGGGTGTATTGGTGAGAAATGGAGAAAACAAACTTATCTGGTGGGTTTTAACTTGCTTTTTATATTTTTTTGTGGTATTTGGACTCCTAATTCAATCTAAAATATTGGGAGTTGACACCAACTATGATATCAGATTATTATCTCTAAGAAGGCCATTTATCTAGAATTAATCCCATTTTCTCGTTGGGAACCTCGATTGTGTAATTGATAAACACAATCTTCCATGCCCCATTTTCTTTATGCAAGACTCCATTAACACGCATAGGCATTTCAGAACCAGTTTCAAATTTCTGAACTCCATTATATACAAACCATCCTAGACTTCCCTCGCTAAATGCGAATATTTTATCCAAAGAAATGGTACTTTTTGGTAGATTTTCTACCTGCGCATCTAAAATTCCTATAATCGTATCATATCCTACAACCCATTCTGTAGGATCGGACCCAATTAACATTGTAAGCTCGTTATGGGATAACGCATTTTGCACAACTCTGGCATCTCCTTTATTTAGTGCATCAGCAGCTTGCAAAATGAGATTTTTTATCTCCTCTGATTTTTCCAATTCTATACACCTTATTCAATTCACCTTGCCAATATTTCTATTGAAAGGTGCACCTTTCTTTTCCCACATGCACATAAAAAAGTTTCGTCGCGATGTTACATTTTTGTTAAATTAATAGAAATTTTTTACTTGAAAGCTCCCTAAATGAGTGCAAACTAATTTACAAAAGAATGCAAATACAGAAAGTATGGAGAAAAAAAAATCTCAAAAATCTGTCCCTAAACGAATTATACATATTATATTCATCTCCATAATAGTTCTTGGAGGATACCTTGTTTTAGTGATGTTTACATTGCGACAATCACTTTTTTCCGTTCGTAATGACCAAGGAGTAATCGAGTTTAATGGAAGGGTCGGTATCAGCTCAGATGGGAATATTTATGATGAGGATGATATAGGGGCAGCTCCATTTTCCATAGCAATTCTTAAAGCTGCAGGTGCGACCTTTGTACACCATGATTATAACAATCACCTTGGATGTAGTAATTGGAAAGCAGATGAAATGGTTAATAGTGTCGAAGGAGCCGCTATCCGGTTTTTTGGGAATACGAGTATGGTTTTCAATGATATAGTCAACTTAAGTGCAGCGGTGGACAATATTTCTCACCAGATCAATATTTCCTCAGTCACAGATCGGTTTTATCTCTGCGCAGGTGGTCCTATGGAAACCGTTTGGCGCGGCATCATAGCTTCCGATCCTGCCAAACGACAGTATTGTACGGTGATTTCTCATTCCAGTTGGAATGAACAACATACCTCTTGCGAATGCTCCCATACATGGACGGATGTGAAAAATACAGGAGTAGTTACCGTGGATATACGAGATCAGAACATTGGGTTAAACACTAGATTCGGGTGGAAATGGATGACTACAGATCCCAATTCAGATATTAACTGGTTATATACTCGTATGGAATTCAAGTTTGGGGATGTTTCAGATTGCGGAATGACCTATTTCGTTGTTACGGGTATGAAAGACCAGTATGGAAGCCCTGCCAAATTGCAGAACTTATTTGCACAACTCGATTCAGAATTAATATAATTAGTCTAGTTTGGCCCCCATATTATTTCTGTTGAACCGACCAATCGCAATAATAGCGGATGCAAGAATAACAACTATTGTTATGGGAAGATTATAATCGATTTTGCCAATTTCGAATGTGTTTTCAGAGAGGTCAATTTGATGTATAGTAAATCTGAGTTGACCATCCTCTGATCTTATATATGAAAACGGATGGGAACGAGGATCGGAAGGGTAAGAATAGTTGACAGACAGCGTTAAATCTGCAATATACAAATTTCTTGAGGATTCTGGTGATATTAAGGGGGGAATGTCTGCTTGAGCTGAACTCAAAATGGGAATATTCACTTCAACACCTTCCACTGAACTGTCCCCAAACGTCCCAAAAGACTCGTACTCCAATCCTTGAATATTCCATGTTTTTATGGAACTTAGGATAATAAAATCATCAGAAGGAATATCAGATATAATACCCGGATTTCTAATATCAGCATGTAGTTCAGAAATAAAACATGCTCCAACTGAAGGTCGAATTCTACAGATCAGTAGTTGGGAATTTAGATTGTATAGGCAATTTTCGTCTATACCAAAAACTATGCTTAATTCACCTATTGTGGAATTGGATATCAGTTTCTGGATTTCTAAATGCATAATAAAATTATCATGATCATTCGCAAAGGTGCACGTTACATTTATACTATCAGGATTTACTGAATTCTGGATTGAGTTTAAGGCAGATTTACTATTTAGATAATTTATGATTTTAAATGAAGTTGCATGTTCCCAAAATGACTCGTCTTTTTTACCATCTAGCACGAAGTCAAGTTCATCCGTGAAAAGCGATCTGATTACAGAGGAATTATATTTTCCTGGATTAATGGAATTATGTAATTCTATTTGTTTATGATTGAGATTATATTTGATGGAAAGTCGGAGATAGTTAAATTTAAACACCCCCGTACTGAAATTAGGTCGATTTGTATTGGTTTTGATTTTGTTCACCCAAAGTTGAAACACTACTGCTACTGAATCACCCTCATCAAATTCCCATGAGCCTTCTAGGTTTCCTTCAGGATATCGTGTCTCTTTGGCAATCATGTAGAATTCATCATCTCCCTCGTCGGATATTGATACATTTACATTTTCTATACTACCAAGATCGCTATCATATGCTATATGAGTAGTATTGAGATAAGTCACATCCCGTCCCTCCATTAATTCGGAATCAATTATAATTCCGTCAAATGTACCATTATTGCCAATGAAAACTAATTCTGCACCATATACTGTATTCGAGGTTTTTGGAATAAGAAGACCGATGTATAAAATTGAACCATAGTATGCAAAATATGCTTGTATCTGAAAAGTTTCTCCCGTCATACTCACATTATCGAGAGTAATACTAATTGGTGTAAAATCTGACCATTGCGTTAAACCACCATCCAAAGTGATATAATCAAGTTCAGGAGCAATATACGCCCAAGAATGTTCGATTTCAGCAGTCACTTCCATATTTAAAAAATTCAGTGTTATTCCCATTGTCAGAAAAAGAATTATAAAAGATCTATATCGTATCCTCATCTTCATACTAATTCACTTATTTCTCTTTAATTCAATACTCAAAATGGGTATTTAAGTAATTAGGGAAGATAATCATGTTTGTTACTAATAATATCAAGAGTTAAGTGAATTTTTGAAATAACCAGAAGAAATAATGTTTAAAGTCAATTTATATATGACTTGATTGAATTGACGTTAAGCGTTACCTGAATTGCAGAGCTTATTTGTCCAGTTCGATTCAGAACAAGACTATTGTTAATGTGAGATTCACCACAAACGAATTTTATTATTGCACTGCCACTCTACATAGCATTTATAAAAGACGAGAAAAATAGGGTTATCACATTTGGTTGAATTTTTACAGAGGGAGATTGAATCATGACCACATCAAAAAGTAAAACCTTAGGTATTGTTTCTCTTGTGTTATCTATTTTTAATCTTGTATTAATTGTCTCATTTTTATTAAAAGACGTAAATTTATTCCCAGATTGGCTCCAAAGTACATTTAGATACATGTCCCTCTATCTTTTCAAGGTGACTAGGGTAATATATGCGATTATTCTATTGGCCATTTATGTTATAATTGGAGTTGTAGCTATAACATTGGGAATTTTGAGTAGAAAAAACGCGAAAATGCATGGGCAGTCCAAAAGGTACTATCTTGTGGGAATTATCTTGAGTTCTATTAGTCTATGTGTTTCAGTGATTTTTCTGGTATTAGGAATCATATTCATGTTCTGGCTTCCCGTACATCCCATGATATAATGTAATATCTATTTTCCCTTATGCTATAAAAAAATCGTCCAATGAATATACTTTTATTTCAGTAAGGTCCATTGGAGTTGGTGATTAAAATTTCATTCAATCATTCTACGAAAGTCAAAATTTCAATCATGCTTTCAATTATTTTAATTTCGATTTTCTATTTTAAATGTCCGACGTCTCAATATTCTCCAGTTGCGAGTATGGGAACATATGTACCAGCAGGAATAATTGGAATGTGGTCAGATTCTCTAAGTGAACTTCCTGATGGTTGGAAAATATGCGATGGAACTGAGGGAACACTAAACACAAGTGATCGATTTGTGTACAATACGGATGGAATTGAAGATGCAGGTGGCACAGGAGGAATATCCAATCATTATCATGATTATAATGTCGTTCCCATTCATGATCATGGAGTAACAGGAACCACTGCTGCTCAACATAACCATCAATATGGACGAGCTACTGGTGCTGCTGGTGTAGCAACCGGTGGAACAGGTCCCTGTATACGCATTAATGTCCAAACTGGTACTACAACATCCTCACCTTCTCATGGTCATAGCATAACTAGTTCAGGGGCTAGTGATTGTGAAACTAGCGAAGTCACTGATATATTGCCTTCTTATGCGACTCTAGGCTTTATACAGAAAGAAACTAACGATCCAACAATCCCGGTAGGATTAATCTTAGCGTGGACAGGGGATATTGATGACATTCCCAGCGGATGGGTTTTGTGTAACGGTTCCAATGATACTCCAGATTTGAGAGAACAATTTATTTTAGGCACCACTTTGCTAGATCCGGGTGAAATTGGGGGAAATGAGACGCATTCACATACTTATACAGATATTCCTATCCATAGTCATGGTACTTCTACCCAAAGTTTTTCGCATAGCCATGGTGTTTATGCATATCCCGACGGGGTATCCGCATTTTTAGGTGTAACAGTTGGAGTTGCTTCAATGACGGGAACGTCAACTGATTCGTCACCCCACACACATACCATGAATCCTGTTGGTCAACCCATATGTACAACTGATGAGGCATCTCATCTTCCTCCATATACTGCTGTTGCTTATATTATGAATACACAACTCACAATCGGATTACCAATGGGCGTGATTAGTTTTTGGGGAGGTTCAGTTGCTAATATTCCATTGGGATGGAGTCAATGTGACGGTACGAATGGAACTTTAGATATGCGAAATCGTTTTCTCAGAGGAAATTCTACAGGAGAAGGAATTGGAACTACAGGTGGATCTGCATCCCATTCCCATTCCTATGATGAGGTCCCCTATCATAACCACAACATTGTTACTGGTTCTTTCTCTCATAATCATGGATTTTATTGGGGGGGGTCATCTGTAATGGCACTGATTGGAAGTAATAATTTTGCTCAGCCTGGAGGATCAACTACTGTTACGACGACGGCGACTTTTAATCATAACCATGATATTCTACCAACTGGAAGTTCTGGAGCAACTACAAATCCAGAGAGTAACATTCCTCCATATATTGAATTGACACTGATCCAACAAATAGTACCTCTAACGTCAATCAGTTGGGTTTCTCCTAACGTAGACGAAACAATCCTCTTCCCAAGG
>JAEOUK010000600.1 GCA_016839385.1 Promethearchaeota archaeon | reverse complement strand
TTAATAATCCCCCAGGCATAAGTAATCTCCTGACTTCTATAAAAACTTCTACCAACCTTTCAGGATCCAGATGCTCAATAACCGCCAACATAGTGATGGCCTGAAAAAAATGGTCATCAAAAGGAAGTTTCGGATTAGATGACAGGTCTAGCGTATGCCAATTGATATCGAGATGGACGCTTCCTGGAGATTGTTGATCAATTGCGTATTTTTCTTTAAAGGCAGTGTGAGATAAAAAGTAGGGATAGGATCCACATCCAATATCCAATATGCGTCCTTTCCGGAACCTGTCAGGAATAAGTTTGTTTGCTTTGTTTGCTCTTAATCGCGCCAGAAAAACCTCAAGCAAACCATCTCCACGGGTAGATTTTTCCAGAGGAGTAGTATTCATTATTTATGATTTTTAATTCTATGAGGATAATCAAGAATTCAATTAATAATGAGGATCAATATCCGAAGAGATCGACGAGATTTGCATTGGCGTAGAGCACGGATTCGTCTAAACCATAAACTAAAGACCTGTTTACTTGTTTAATCTCCATTTTGGGGTAAGTTATTTCACAGGTATCAAATTAATGTTCTGAAGTTGTACCAATAATCGACGTGTGTCACCACTCGATAGGGTTTCTATTGTTGCTCGATCCAAGGCACTTATCAATAACTCATTTAGGCCAGTGTTTATTTTTACGTCCATCACAAATTCTGCTGATCGATCAAACTGAAGAATCTTAACAAATGGTTTTTTTTCATTACTAGCTAATCCCCTATAAGATATCTCAACATGGCGAAGCTGATCCTCACGACTTGGTCCAGGAACAAATTTAAATACTAATTGCGCCGAAATTTCTTGTTGAGACCATATAAGCCCCCGAAAACCTTCTTCTATACCTTCACCTAACCAAAGAAAATAATTATCATCCCCCATTTCAATATCCCAATCTGCAAAACACTCTTCAGATACATCAATCGATTCGTTTAATGAAGGGTCTATAGAAAAAATCTTATTATTAAACTCGACAGACTTCGCTAGTTCTAACCACTTGACATCTTTGGAGTCCTTTCGTAATAACAAAGTATCTTCAGAGGATGTATTTAGTTTAATATTGAGATTAACAGGGATATATGAACTTAACAACTGCTTGGTTAAATCTTGTGATCCATACTTCATCCCAGCGATATAAGTGGGTTTTTTCTCCATTATCGAATAAACCAGATCATATTTATTATGACCAGGTACACTTACCATATTATTCCATGATATTACACCAGAAATATCCGGTTTCAAATCCGCTATAATCGGATCGGATTTCCCCAAAAAATCAATTGCGTAAAAATCAGTATAGTAGGGTATAGCCCCAGCGTAAAAAACCCCAACACTTGCACTTGGTTCCAATATTTTATTTAAGAGAATCGCCTTATTGACATTTTCAATATCATCAGGTTGAGGATGTTGAACAAAATAAGAACTAAAGGGTGGTCTACTAACGCCAAGAGTGATTCCAGAAAATACAATAATAATACTAAGTAAACGTTGTTTCGCAAAAGATTTCCCCTCCAAAAATTCTGATAGACCACCTATGAAAGATGGTAAGTCTAACAAAATAATCATAAAAATATACGGCATAAATGGCGAATTAAAACGCCAAAGAGGAAAAGCATCGCCACCTATAAATATAACGTATAAAACGGATGCGCATGATAATGCTACAAACATGAACTTGTAGTAATTTGGTCTAATAAGCAAACTAATTATAACTATAAGAAAAATCGGCACTGAAAGTTGCACAAAAGGTGCAATATAGCCAATGCCGTTAAGTTGTATTCTTTCAATAATTGACATGCCATTTACTTTTAGCTGGTATGTATTTGGAACAACTTCACCAAAATATATAAATCGGAATGACATTGAACATAATAATATACAAAAATAAAGAGCAAGTTCTTTTGCAAATGTTTTTATTGAGAGTTTCCGCTTATATACATAATATCCCCGAAAAAGAAACAAGATTATCGCTGGAATTATATTGTCAGGACGAGTTAGGTACGTTAATCCTAAAAACAAAGTGCCTAACAGTGAATCATTTTTATTATTTCTTACATATAACCAAACAGCTAAAGAAACGAGCAATGCTTGTAATCCTGTTTCCATAGCCCTAGCACTCCAATAAATAAGAGGGTAATAGGACAAAGGAATTAAAAAAGCTAGAACTTCATTTAGAAAAACCAAGTTTTTCTTATGATCTCTACTCAGGTAATTAATCATCTGGCTGAATACAAAACCAGTTCCCAAAATACAAAAAATTCCAGTGATTTGAGCTGCAAAAGGAATAATTCGTTTAGGTAAAAAAATTGATAAAATCGCTGAGTAAATTGTCCAAAGAAGAGTTGTTACTCCCTCGATCCTCTCACCTCTATTCCAAACCATTCCATTTCCATGACCCAAATTCCAACCATACCTGAATGTAATCAAAGCATCATCTGAGACTGAGAAATAACGCATACCATCAATTGCTATGAAGGATAATTTCCATATCATCCACATCCCAAAAGCCAGGAAAATGCAAGAGAACAAAAATAAAACAACTCTTTTACTTTGTAAGTAATTTTTCATCTCAATATATCTAAACACAGGAAATTACACCGTTAATTTCGCTGGTTATTTTTATTTTTCATGTAACAAAATTAAAAAATTTATACATCGTATCGACAAGTGCCCAAAATAAACCAATATTTCCCAAAAAATACCACAAATCGTAATTTAACTTGTTTTCATTTTCATGAATCGAGAGATTAAAACTGTAAGTCAATGGCAATAAAACTCTTGTGTACGCATATTGATCGTTCCATACTGATTGGCCGAGAAAAAATAATAACAAACAAAATCCTATTCCCATCCTCCAAATATTTGATTCAAACCTGGGTTTTCGCAGTAAATAAATAGACTGGACCAAAAACGATATTGGACAAATGAAGTCGAATATGTAAAAATATTGATAAAGAGGCCAAGAAGTGGAAATGGCAAAACTATTTAAGGCTAAATCAAAAGCGTTCTTAATCTTTACTGATATTCCTATAAATGGTAACAAAAAAATGTTCAATCCACGTATTGTTTGATCAGGAAAAACGATACCCACATAAAAAAACCACATAACTGGAGGCACTAATATTATTAAGATTTTAATTAGGTTTTTCTGTATAATCAACCTGGTAGGTCGTAGAGGCCAAATTAAACCAAATAACCCTAACAATCCTGTTTCCTTTACTAAAATTGAATAACTGAATATCATTGATGATAGTACCCATGAAGAGTTAATCCATAACGACACAATGATCATTACAACAGCAGGAAAATCTGTCAATGACCTAGTAATTGATGTAAGTGTTCCAGTTGTCCACAATAATGAAGCAGCTAATAGGAAATCTTTAAATCTATTAATACCTACAAAACGATGCAATAGTAATAAGAAGCCGAACCAAAACAAGAGATTGAGTATTGAAAAAACATGGAGTATATATTCTGGAATACCCCCACCTAAAATATAAGCCAAAAAAGGCATTCCGATCCTTCTTGCACGGTATGCAGCACCGTCAATAAATGAATACAATTCGGTATCTCGTAATAACAATGGATCCATAGCTAACTGAGCATACATTTGTCCATCATAGCCCCACTCTGATAATATGGGCGGATCAATTTTATCAATTACATCCAGCCGTCTCTCTTTGAACAACTTGCCAAACATTATCAATTCAAGATACTTAGTTTGGGGATCATATTCTGTTGTCAAAATGCTAAAAATAGGTAAACACAAAATCAAAATTAGAAAATATTTTGTGTACTGCGATTTTGTCATTATT
>JAEOUK010000599.1 GCA_016839385.1 Promethearchaeota archaeon | reverse complement strand
CAACTGCTGTAACATCTAAGCCACGATCCTGTAAAAAAATACAATCTGCCCCAACTCCTGCGCTCAGGTCCACTATTTTGCCTTTACATTGATTCACCGCTTTAATCTCTAATTTTGAGAATTTTTCTCTCCTTCTAAAAAATTGTTTCACACTCATTTCATCAACGTATCCATCGTCTCTAACAATCCGTACAGGTAAATCAACTCCTCTATAATAATAATCATCAAGGCATTTACCATATGGATCCATTGCTTCTTGCATGCCCATGAAACTACAAAGGATAACCACATATTTTTCAATTTTGATAATATATTTATCTAGGGAAAAAAATTCAAGATTCTACATGATAGTTTAATAAGAAAGGACGTTAAGCATAACCAAGCTTTTCGCGAATTTTCTTCAATAGTCTTATTCTCTCTATGGGTTTAGCAACAAAATCATCTTCACCATCAGAATACCCATCACCTGCATATCCAGTGATAAATAATGCTTTTAATGACGGATCAATATCATGGAATTTATTGACTACTTCAGGACCTCCCATGACAGGCATAATAACATCAGACACGATTAAATCGATTTTATCAACTAAGTGTGAATAGTTCAATATCGCAGATTCTCCATTTTCAGCTTGCCAAACTGTATATCCTTCATTTGTGAGAATTTGATAAATAACTTTACGAACAGCTTCTTCATCCTCAATTAACAGAATAGTTTCTGTTCCTTTCCATTCGCTTTTCTTTATTATTGGTGCATCCTTTTCGCTTATCGCATTAAGGATCAATGGAAAATTAATCTTGAATATCGAACCATTTCCTACATCAGTATCAACCTCAATTTCCCCTTTACTTTGAGAAATAATGCCGTACACCGTTGCTAATCCTAAACCAGTGCCCTTTTGCTTTGTTGTGAAAAACGGTTCAAATAATCGTTGTTTTGTCTCCTCATCCATTCCTACACCAGTATCAGCAATAGATAAACACCCGAAATAATTAAGTTGATTTCCTATATGCTTAGAACTCACGTAAGTAGAAATTGTAAGTTTCCCTCCCGAGAGCATTGCTTCTTTTGCGTTGATTACGAGATTTAAAATCACTTGTTCCAATTGAACTTTATCTACTTTTATTGTAATCGGTTGGTTATTAAGTCCAATTTGAAGTTGTATATTTTCAGGTAAGATTCGCCTTATCATATTTTCCATTTCGATTAAAACACTGTTCAAGTCCAGTAATTTAGGTTTTAATACTTGTTTTTTGCTAAAAGCTAGTAATTGTCTTGTTAAACTTGCTGCACGGTTGCTGGCTTTAACGATTTCATCTAAAGATTCTTTAGTTACGTCATCAACCATATCATGTTGTAACAATTGTGCGGTACCCATAATAACAGTCAAAATATTGTTGAAATCGTGAGAAATTGATCCTGCAAGTCGACCCATTGCTTCCATTTTTTGTGAATGTTCCAATTGTGCTTGCAAGGCTATCTTTTCAGTAATGTCTTCTTTTAATCCAAGATAGTTTGTAATTTCACCATTAGCGCCAAAAATTGGGCTAATTGTTGCGCTTTCCCAATAAAAGGATCCATCTTTTTTAACATTTCTAAAAGTTCCTTGCCAGACTTCGCCATTATTTAATGTTTCATATATTTTTTGATATTCTGATCGAGTTGTATATCCACTTTTAAGAACACGAGGGTTCCGTCCAATCAGTTCTTCAGGTCTGTATCCAGATATATCACAGAATTTTGGATTGATATATTCGATTGTTCCATTAGTATCTGTAATAACTATTGATATAGGAGATTGATGAGTTGCTGAAAACAATTTCGCAAGTTCCCTCTCATTACGCTTCTGTAATGTGATGTCCTGGATATATACCACATAATGTATTTCATTATGTAATTGCATTTTATTTACAGTAACTTGAGCCGGAAAGGTAGTTCCATTCTTTTTTGTTATAATACTTTCTCGAGTAAATTTGGTTTTAGGGGCTAATTCTTTTAATGTTTTTCGAAACTCTTTTTTCGATTTTAATTCCTTATTTAAATCCCATACGTGAAGTTGAATCAATTCTTCATTGATGTAACCTAGAAGTTCACATGCTACAACATTAGCATACGTAATTAATCCATCTTCAGAAACAATCATAATTGGTATACTACTATGATCTACAGAAAATTGTGTTAATTGGAGTTTTCGTTCATTTTCTTTAAGATTGGTAATATCATGGATAAATAACGCTATCCATTCGACTTCATCATTAGAATCAAATATGGGAAACATCCTAACCTGAAGTATTAAACTGTTGTAGTTTCTTAAAAATTCTATTGGTTTTTTGTCTTTGATTATTTTTTCGAACAAAGAATCTCTGTGTGTTTTATGATCTGGACTATATCCTGATGGGTATAGGTCTGATAAGTTTTTCCCTATTGCATTTTCCCGACTCATATTTAGATTTTCTGCGCAAGCAGTATTTAGATCTATGATTCTACCGGTCTTATCTAAAAGAGCTATGGGATCCGAGGGAGCATCAAGCAAAATTCTAGCCTTCCTTTCACTTTCTTCAAATTTTTCTTGTAGAAGAATCTCATCCGTGACGAATAATACTATACCTCCAATTAATACTTCATCTTGTGAGATGGGAATTGGAAACTTTATCTCTTTCATCCATGATATATTCCCTGATTTATCTTTATGTGAATGAGGTGGAATGATTATCGGTTTTTTATGTTTGATAATCTCGTTGTCGTATTTCACCATCTCATCAGTAGTTTCCTTATCGAAATATGCACCTACTGACGAACCAACAAATTCAATATCTGCATAGGATTTAATGAATTTGTGAACAGCAGGATTTCCGTAAATATATTTACCATCTTTATCTTTAATGTAAGCGAGAAATGGACCATGTTCCATAAATGTTTTAAATTTAATCTCGCTATCTTGCAATCTTTCCTTAAGAAATATATCACTGAGGTTTCTAGCATAAAACGCTACTTTTTCTACTTCCTCTTTATCATTCAATAGAGGATAATATTCAATATCATATTTACTGTTGAGAAAATCCGCTTTGAAATTAATAGCTTGTTTCTTTTTAATTACTTCCTCGAAATTGTAAATGTTTTTTATTCCATATTGCTTCATTAGAGAAAATATATTTTTTCCGATCAATTTATCAGCGCTAATTTTTGTTTCACGAATTGCAGCTTCATTCATTTCGAGAATAACGCCATTTCTATCAAATATTGCCATTGGAATTGTTTTTGGAGAATAAAGAAGTGAATTGGTCCTTCGTTCACTAAGAAGTAATTTTTTTTCCATCGATTGTTTCAAATCTGTAATGTCTGCGAAAAAACCGACATAATCATCATTAATGACTGTATGTGAGTATTGAATAAATTTTTTTGATCCGTTTTTACAGTGAATGTCCATTTCAATTGGATTAAATTTTGAGTTACTTCTGATGGTTTCCTGAATGCTTTTCCACCATTCATTTCTCCAATGGATGCGAATTTTCTCATCTGGTATACATAAATTCCACCAATCATCCAATGATTTAATGTCTTCGTTAGAATAACCATAAGCTTCTGTAAATTTCGAATTGATTCTAACAGAATTATCCAAATTGTTATAAATTGCTATAGGGATAGGGACTGAATCATAAATGTGTAATAAATCAATGGATCCAGAATCTAGAGAGGACATATTTGATTCCTCAATATTTTTCTGAACTTTTTTTTTTTTCATCAGTACTCACTGTTACGACATTTTTAGCGAAATTTTCTGCTATAAAGATTCCCTTAAATATTACGTTAATAAAGAGATAATTGAATTATTGGTGAAAAATCTTTATGAAAGGTCAAAAGATCAATGCATACGAGAAGTTCCTGCAAGTAAAAGAACTTTGGAAGCCCGTAATTGTTGGAGAATTAAATAATCAATATGTTAAATTTGTAAAAGCTAAAGGGGAATTTCCTTGGCACATTCATAATGAAGAAGACGAGTT
The DNA here is from genome assembly GCA_016839385.1 of Promethearchaeota archaeon. The sequence continues at coordinate 577 of JAEOUK010000599.1, read as the reverse complement.
ATTTTTTGTTATAGAAGGAGAATTGACTTTACGAACAGAGCAGGAAATATTTATTTTAAGTAAAGATGAATTCATTGTGATACCGAAGGGTGTTGCTCATAGTCCGTTTGCTGATAATGAAGTTAAAATAATGCTATTCGAACCTAAAACCACACTAAATACCGGCAATATCAATAATGGATTCACACATTCGAATTTAGAAAAGATATAAAAAATTAAAGAAAACTGAAGATCTGGTTAATGTGTTACTTATTCAGTTTTAGGTAGTACGAATACTTGTCCACAATTTTCACAATACACATATTCTCTGCTTTGGGCTAATTGTTGCATTCTTCCAGAGAACGGAACCCCACAATTAGTACAATGTAATTTAGCATCTTCTTTGACAATCACTACATGACTCGATTGTGTTGAAGGTGTGGGTTTTCTGAATACAACTTGACGCTGAATGAATTGTTCACTCTTTAAATATTCTTTTGGATATGCTCGCCTTACAATCCATTTGATGTTTTCCACACCTTGATCCCAATGTTCTTCCACTTTTTTCGGTGATGCAATAGCAACGATTCCTAGTTTG
>JAEOUK010000598.1 GCA_016839385.1 Promethearchaeota archaeon | reverse complement strand
GTGATTAGCATTTCAATTTATGGTCAAGGTCGAATTGCTGCATTCGGGGATGTAGATATGTTTTCATCCAATCCCTTATTTGGAATAAATTCTCTAGACAACAAGAATCTAATTCAGAACTTAATTATGTGGTTTCATACACCAGTTCGCTCTGGAGCAACGATTGATTGGCTTTTAACCCAATTTAGCCAAATGCGTGAAGACATTTTAGATTTAGGAGACAAATTTGATAATTTAGTCACCTCTGCACGTATTTTAGAGAATCGAATCTCCCAATTGGAGGAACGTCAAGAAATTTTCAGAATAGAACTTGATAAGTACGTTCAAGAAGAAAAGGAAAAGGTTGTTGACGAATCAGTCTCAAAATCTAACGCTGAGTCTCATATTGAGAAAAATACAGAAAAAAGCGTAGAAAAATAGTAACGTAATAAGAGTTTATTTAAAAATATCATTCATCATAATTGTTAACTGTTCTTCCAGTTTTTCAGCTGAGAATCCCAATAATCCATATCTGCTTTCTCTACCCCGTTCTTTTCCTTCTGGCAAAGCAAATTTCTTGGATAGCAAATCAAGTTTTTCTAAACGAACAATATATCGTTTTAAGGTAGCAAATTTGAGTGGTTCCGTTTTATACTCCTCACATAGGACAAGATATTCATCATTGATATCAGTGGTCGTAATATAAGATTTAGGCTGATTATGGAAATATCGAGCAATAGCTAATAACACCAAGTATTCATGTTCGTTTTTTAAAAGATTTATTAACTCAACATCGTAATTCGATATTACGTTTCCCCCAGCTTTCCTAACCATTTCAGGGGTTGCTTCAGATAATCCTTTTTCGTCTAAGTGCAAAGCTACCTGTCGGAGTATTTCGATCCCATGTCGCATACTCTTATTTTTTGTAGCAAACTCAGCTACAAGTTCTAGAACATCTTCAGAAAATGTTTCGGGATGAAAAGCAAGACGATTTCGATATTTCAATATTTCTAAGCATTCAGGATACGTATACGGTCGAAACATGTATTTCTTTTGTATTCTACTTGTTAATCGCTCAGTACTATATCGTAACCAATCTTGTGAACGAGAAGCGCATAGTATACTTATTCTAACATTTCCGCTTCCGAAAGTGATAGAAGCATTCAAAAATGAGAGTAGATCATCATGTGGAAGTTTGTGGCACTCATCAAGTATCAAAAATAAATAACTATTATTCATTTTGATATAACCTACTAACTGCTTCATTAACTCTGGATCGGAATAACCTCTCCCTGTACTGATTTTAAATTTCTTTAATACCTCTCTGAGAATAGCATTTCGGGTTGAATGTTCATTGCAATCAATATATTCAACTACATTCTCAACTCCTTTATTAATTAAGGCATCTTTAATCATACGACCGAAGTATTTAGCAGTAATGGTTTTACCAACACCACCTTTTCCTATGATTATAGAGTTTAATCCTACGTTTGCACCTCCCATAACTGCGGGTCTATATAATGCGATTAAAGATTGTATTTCTTCATCTCTGCAAGGAAGTTTCTCTTCTTCTTTGTTATATTTTGGTACCCAACCTTGATCGAAAGTTTCTGCATCTTTAAAGACGGTCTTACCTTCAAAGGGATTTCTTGAACTCATATATCATTATCGCCACAAAATGAATATATAATAGTTTGAATCACATTAGTTAAATTTGTTTCTTCGATTAGTTTTGTCGGGGAAGGATTTATTAGACACTTTCTTGCATGTTTATATAAAATCAAGTCCCAAAATTCAACAGATTTTCCCATTACGTTAGATTTGTTTACCAACATAAAGCTGAAAGAAATCATGAATCCTCGAGAAAGAATATTAACAACATTAAATCACAAACAGCCAGATCGTGTCCCAATTGACATGAGTGGAAATCAAACTAGCATCCATAAAATCGCTTATAAAAATCTTGTGGAGTACCTTGGAATTGACGACCCTAATCCCAAGTATGCAGATTTTATACAACAAATAGTAGATCCATGTGAGGAGATACTTGAACGATTTCATGTCGACACACGATATATTAGACCTAAACATAACATGGTAAAAATAACAGAAATGAAACCCGAATATGTGGGAAAATACGTAGGTGTTTTTGACCAATTCGGAGTATTTTGGGGAAATTTTGCAGATAAACCAATTGAAAGTCATCTTTATTATGATCCTGTAATCCATCCTTTTGAAAACTTCACTAGAACCTCTGACATCGAAAATTATGACTGGCCTAAAGGAAATGATTCATCCAATTTTGAAGGTTTGCAAACCGAGGCTAAGGAACTCGCAAAAACTCCCTTTGCCTTAATCACTCCACCTTCAGGTTGTATTTTCGAATACACAACGTTCTTATTTGGTTTCACCAAAGCTCTAACACTATTTCGAAAGCAGCCTGAAATGATAATTACTACGATGCGATATCTCCTTGAATATTGGAAAGAATACAATACAGGATTGTTGAATGAAATCGGAGAATATTTAGATGTACTGTGTGTTAATGGGGATCTTGCAGAACAACGTGGTCCATTTTTCAGCCCACAAATCTATGAAAAAAAGATTGTTCCGATTGAGAAAGAATTGATCGACCATATTAAAGCTATTGCTCCAGTGAAAATCAACTATCATAGCTGTGGATCTGTAAGTCAACTAATCAATGGATTTCATCAATGTGGGTACGACGCATACAATCCTGTGCAAATTTCAGCAAATGATATGGAACCCTGCAGTTTAAAAGAACGATATGGACATAAAATAGTGTTCTGGGGCGGTTTGTGTGATACTCAGAATATGCTGCCCTTTGGAACTCCTGAACAAATTCGTATTCATGTTAAAAGAAACATTGAATGTTTTAAACCTAATGGGGGATATATAGCAGCTAATATTCATAACATAACTGCGGAAGTTCCGCCAGAAAATATTATAGCAATGTTCGATGCTGCATATGAATTCGGAGAATACTAATTCCTATGTCATCTTACCAATAATTACGTTTATTAAACTTGATTTGCTTTTGGTTGTATTAGGAGCATTCTGAACATGAAACTTTTTGAACCATTTACTCTCAACAAGACCGTATTGAAGAATCGGATAATAATGCCGGGAATGGATACGGGATACGGCAATTCTGAAGGAGATTTACCGGATAATTTAATAAAATATTATGAATTAAGGGCAAAAGGGGGAGTGGGATGTATAATCGTTGAAGGCGCTTACTTCGATAAACGCGGTGCTGGTACATCCAAAATGCTGGGAATTGATAACAATAGACGCATCCCAAAATTCAAAAAATTAGTCAAAGCCATTAAACAATACGGCACCTGTGCTCTTTTACAAATCTATCATGCAGGAGCACAATCTACTTCATTTATGATAGGACTGCAAGGAGTAGCTCCTTCCGCAGTCCCTTTTGAAATGTCAGGAGAAACTCCACGACCTTTGACGAGAGAAGAAATCATAATAATGGTAAAGGAATATGGAAAAGCATGTTTACGAGCGAAAAAAGCAGGTTTTGATGGTGTCGAAATTCATGCTGGTCACGGATATCTTTTGAATCAATTTTTTTCTCTTCGGACAAATAAACGTGATGATGATTATGGACCAAAATCTTTTGAAAATCGAACACGGTTAGCAGTGGAAGTGACTAGAGAAGTCCGAAAGAAGTGTGGTGATGATTTTATTTTGGGGTTCCGATTGAATGGGGAGGATTACATTCCTGGTGGATTAACGGTGCAAGATTCTATAGAGATTTCCAAAATTTTGGAGAATGAAGGAGTTGATTTGATCAATATCACCGGGGGAGTATTTGATAGTCCTAGATTTCCTGTTGTCACTTATATGAACTATCCCAGAGGAGTATTTGCTCATAACGCAGAGTTAATTAAGAAAACATTGAAAAAAACGACAGTAGCAGTTGTAGGAAGAATAAACACTGCTGATACTGCTGAAAAAATTCTTCTCAATGAGCAAGCAGATTTAGTTACAATCGGTAGAGCTCTAATAGCAGATCCTGAATTCCCCAATAAAATCAAGGAAGGAAAAATAGATTCGATCCGGACATGTATTGGATGCAACACCTGCCTTAATCAGATAATGACTGAACGAGAGGTTCTTTGCGCGATTAATCCAAATCTACTTGGATCTGATGAAGATTTAATTCCTATTGAGAATTCATTAAAAATACTCGTTGTAGGTGCAGGTCCCGCTGGATTAGAATTTGCGCGAGTTGCAACCCTTCGAGGACACAAAGTATCAATTATTGAACGTAAATCTTTAATTGGAGGTTCCTTAGAGCAGGGAAGCAAAGCTCCGATGAAGAAAGAAATCTCAAACCTTTTTGATTATTACAATCACATGTTGAAACAATTGAAAATCGACATTTACCTAAATACGGAATTCTCAGAATTTATTCTTAACAAATACAAACCAGATGTGTTGATATTAGCTACAGGTATTTCACCCGCTTATCCATATATTGATGGGTTGCTAGATAGCAAACACAGTTTTTATTCTGAGGTATTTGAGGGAAAAACTCCTCGTGGACAAAGAATCGTTGTTATTGGTGGTGATATGATTGGTATTGAGGTAGCAGAATACCTATCAAGTAAAAATAAGGAAGTAACAATTATTACCGATAAAATAAGATTGGGAAAAGATCTTTATTCCTTAGTTGCAAGAGAAATTATTCCCATAATCAACAAAAATGATCACATTAACGTTATGGTAAACACAAGAATCGAAAAAATTGAGGGAAATATTCTTTACTTTGAGCTTAATAAAATGCATTCCTCACTTGAATTTGATGAAATAATACTCACTTCAACACGTACACCTACGAAAGCAGAAGAAATTGCTGAGGGAAAAGTAGATAGGATTTTCAAAATCGGTGATTGTAAAGAGAAAAAGCCGAGAAAAATCCTCGATTGCGTACAAGAAGGATATGAATTGGGCAAAATCGTTGAAAGTCCAGAAGCAGAGCTTATGTTTGGTGAGATAAGGGATTTGGGAAAGGGAGACCTAAAATCGTTAATTAAACTAAAAATAAAACGGGGATCTTTTAGTAATGAAGACATCCCCGATTATCTTAAATTATTAGTCAAAATTTGTAATGAAGACGAGAAAATTCAAAAGAAAAATAAAAAAATTAAAGTGCTTTTTCAAATTTCCGTGGGTAACGAAAAAAATTACTATATCAATATTGAAAACGGTTTTTTCTCTTGGGGTGAACAAAAAGTTCCTAATGCAGATATCAACGTAATCATGGATCCATCAGTCGCAAGTGGTATATTTGCAGGTACAGTCAATGCTGCTTCAGCGTATATGGCAAAAGAATTGAAATTTGAAGGTTCTATGATGACTGGGATGAAATTTAAAACTATCACCGATTCTGTAGCAAAGATAATTGAAAATTCGTGAGTATGACTCTATTTCTTGCCATTTACAGGATCATATTTTTGCATGTAAGATTTTCTCAACTCTTCTTGTAATAATTCCGACGCAAATTTAGAGTATTCTTTTTCAGCTGCCACTTTTTCCTTTAATCCCGAGCATATTTTAGCCGGATTCTCTTTTATTTCAATCAGTTCTTTACATTCATCACAAATATCTTTATTCTTCTGTTTTTGCTTCCGGATGATAAGGAATGCCATGTAGGAGGGAACGAGAATTCCTAATGCCAACACATTATACCACCACTCGGATTTGAAGTCAAATAGTAAGGCAGTGAAAAAGCCTAATCCTATACCTCCTATTATACGAATAAGTCGCTTGATTGGTCTATAAGACATCCCTGACAATTCAACCAATAGAATTGGAGCTAAAATTACCCCCATAACAATAATTAGATGAAACCATTGATAATTAACATAGGGAATAAATCCAAAAATCGTGGTAATTAATCCCACCAGCCACCCAATTGCGTTTAATGTACAACCTTGACATAAATAAAGTGTATGGTGTTTAAATGGTATTCGAAAGATATGAGATTTGTACCGTTCACACAAGGGATGATGGGAATGATTAAACCAGCTTAAAATTTGAAACCGTTTTTTCATTAATTGAAAATGATGAGTATAGGAAATTCGTGTCAAAGAATATCACATTAATAAGAAAAAAAGAGAAAAAATTTATTCCTTTTGGACTATTACGGCTGTTCCGATTGCAATCGTTGCATTATTGGCATTTACCCAAGAATATTTCGAATTCGGGTTTGATGGACCAAGTTCATCCTTGTCAATTCGGATTCCTATGATAGCATTCGCTCCTCTAGCTTGCGCATCTGCGATCATTCGATTTAACGCTTCATTTCTAGAATCAATTAGAACTTCAGTATAGGCAGTTATTTCACCACCAAAACACGACTGCCACTGTGCGCAATAATCACCAAATGCTCCACGGGATCTAACGGTAATACCAAACACTAAACCCCGAAATTCTTTAATAACATAACCAGGGATTTTTTTTGTTGTAGAGAGTAGTATGTTTGATTGCGCCAATAGAACATCCTCCTCTCAAATTTAAAGCGGTTGAACTATTACCGCCGTTCCCATAGCTATTACGCCCGTATTAGCTCCTTGTCCCAATTGATCGTTATCAATTCTTATCCCAACGATTGCGTTGGCACCTCTGGATTGTGCATCAGCTACCATTCTGTTTAAAGCTTCATTTCGAGTATCTAATACGACACTAGTATATGCTGAAATTTCACCACCTGCGCACGATTGGCATCCAGCGGCACAATCTCCCCCAAAACCACGGGATCTTACAGTTACGCCGAATACCAATCCTCTAAATTCGATTATTTGGTAGCCAGGAATCTCCTCAGTCGTGCTAAGTAAAATATTCTGTGACATTTAGTTCGCCATAAGTTGTTAATTAATTATATTTTTACCATTGTATAGTCTGAGTGTATATTTATAAATCATTTGACACGCAGTTTTCTCGTTTTCTTTTAATCCATCTCATAATCATTCCGTAGATAATTCAAGGGTGCAAAATTGTTGAAAAAATTTTTGATATTACAAAAAAAATATTTGTCTAAATCGCTTTATATCGTGTTTTTTCTTTCATTTCATAAATTTTTTGTTTGATGAACTCTCTTTGGATTGGATCGTAATCCAATTCGAGATATAAATTAAGAAGGTATTCATATCTATTTAGAGCAATTCGATAATTTCCAGCTTTTTCCGCATCCATAGCTTTTTTCTTGTTCATTTCGGCTAATTGTTTCTTTTTCTTCAGTTGTTCTTCCTGTGGATCCGGTTCAGGAGCTAAATAATCTTTTTGACGCTGTTCTGCTTCAAATTTCCTTTTTTCTTGCTCAAAAAACTCTTCTC
>JAEOUK010000020.1 GCA_016839385.1 Promethearchaeota archaeon | reverse complement strand
GTTCAACATGTTTAATTGTTGTTTTTAGTCTATCTTTCAGAACTTCTTGCTCAATCGAAGCATATATGTGTCTCATTCCACCGTTTGGCAACATTTCAATTTCTTTTGTAACCAATGCTTGATTTATGAGTCTCTGAACTAATCTGACTGCAGTAGAACGATCTCTTTCTACAAAATCAGCAATTTCTTTAATTGTTCTTTTTTGCTTCAAAGTAAAAAAGTATATTTTAACATGTAAGGGTTTTAAACCAAACAAACATTCGAAAATATCACATTTTCCACCTTCATTTATAACGTCTGGTAGATTAATTAAACATCGATGCATCTTGAGTGTGTGTAAAAAATATGCACATAATAAATGTTACGTTTTTACGAATTTGTAGTATAGAATAATTTAAAAGACGGTGTGCAAACAACATACACAGTGTAAGGTGCTTAGCATGGACGAGGAAATTGAGCGCATAAAGAGAGAGAAGATGGCACGACTAATGAACGAAGATATGCCTACTGTGGGTAATTTTCCACACGGAGGAATAACAGAATTGAATGACCAAAGTTTTGGAGATTTTGTCAAACAACAAGGTATTGTTGTAATTGATTGCTGGGCTGTTTGGTGCGGACCCTGTAGAACAATGGAACCAGTAATGGAACAATTAGCACAAGAGTATGCGGGTCAAGTTACTATTGGAAAATTAAATGTTGATCAAAATCCGCAAACATCTATGCGTTATGGAATTTCTTCAATCCCAAATTTCTTAGTATTTCAAAATGGAAAGTATCTAGGAAATGTGGTAGGAGCAGTCGGAAAAAAACCTTTTCAACAACTTTTCAAAAAAATACTTTCAGGAGAACTTGATAAGAGAGAAGGATATTCCTAATCCGACTCATCTTCATTCAAATCAATAAGAGTAGCATAAACAATTTTTTCATCATCATCTAAGGTCATTATTCTTACGCCTTTTGTATTTCGACTGATTTCTCTTATTGATTCGATTCGTGTTCTTATACTGATTCCTTTACTATTAATTATTGAAATACTGTTCTTTCGAGTAGGTTTCTTTGGAACAATTAAAACTGCAGAAACATCACCATTTCGTTCATCTGTTTTAATATCAATTACACCTCTTGCACCTCTATGAGTAAATCGATACTCATCACAAGCTGTTCGTTTACCATAACCATTTTCCGTTATAGTAAGCAAGGAGGATTCGTGTAATTCTGAATCTGGCACACCAGCTCCACAGATTATTATATCGTTTTCATTCTTGAAGCGCATTCCAGTAACACCGTGAGCAGTACGTCCCATCTGTCTAACTTCTTTTTCATGGAAATGAGCAGTTAGGCCTAATTTTGTAGCTAGATAAATGTGATCATCACCAGAAGTAATGAAAGAATCTACAACTTTATCATCCTCTGCAATTGAAATTCCAATAATACCTGTTTTCCTTACATTTGAAAATGCTGATAATTCGGTTTTCTTTACTATTCCTTTTGAAGTTACAAAGAAAATGAAGAGTCCTTTATCAAAGGAATCTCTATTCACGGGAACTATCTTTACAACTGATGAATCAACAGGTAAAATGGTTTTCCAAGCACTTCCTCTTGCATCTCTTCTTTTTGCCTCAGGCAGCTCAAAAGCAGGAATAGAGTGAATTTTTCCTTGTTCAGTAACAAGTAGTAGAGTATCTTTATTTAAGCAAACAAGCATATCATAAAGAGAATCGTTATCTCTGAAAGTTACCGCAGTAAGTCCTTTACCACCTCTCCGTTGTGTTTTGAACTTATCTATCTCTATGGATCTAACATAACCTAAGGTAGAAGTTGTAATCAGAAGATGTCGATCATGGAGCATGTCATAGATATTTGCATCTAAGGGGATATCAGCTTCATCTATAATCTCTGTTCTTCGCTCATCTCCAAATTTTTCTTTAATTTCTGAAAGTTCTTTCTTAATTATTTGCATTCGTTTTTCTTTATGAGCTAAAAGATCGCGGTATTCTTCAATTTGTTTTTCTAATTCCTTCTTTTCTTGAATTATTGCTTCAACTTCCATTCTAGCGAGACGAGCTAATTGCATTGAAAGAATAGCTTTTGCTTGAGCTTCATTTAAGTTAAAACGTTTCATTAATTTTTCTTGCGCATCTGTTCGATCTTCAGATTTTTTGATAATGGCTATGACTTCATCTATATTTTGAAGAGCAATATATAATCCTTCTAGAATATTTAAACGCATTAATGCTTTACTAAGATTATGCTGAATTGTTTTGCGAACAACATGTTCTCTATGTTCTAGAAAAATAGTGAGAGCTCGTTTAAGATTGAGTAGAAGAGGTCTTCCTCGTGCAAAAGCCATGTTTTTAGCATGTAAAACTCGCTCAAGTTGAGTGTTCTTGAAAAGTTGCCCAATAATCACTCTTATACCTTTTTCATGAGAATAATCAGGATGAACATCAATCTCAATTCGTATTTTTTCCTTGGATAAATCTCTAGCATCAACTATCCCGCGAACTTTTTTGTTGGACATTAGTTCATGAATTTCTTCCATCAAAGTACTCTTATTAGTTAAATAAGGTAATTCATGAACAACTATAGTGGCATTTTCTTTAGAACTGGTGGTTTCGATTATTTCTAGCTTTGAACGAATTACAATCGGAGATTTCCCTGTTTTCATATAATTAGGCATTGCTCTACCATTAACAATAACACCTCCAGTAGGAAAATCAGGTCCTTTTACAATGTCTGCAAGTTCTTCTACAGGTGTTTCAGGATCATCAATAAGTTGTATAGTTG
>JAEOUK010000597.1 GCA_016839385.1 Promethearchaeota archaeon | reverse complement strand
TTTAAAAGAATACGAGCAAACGCAACTAGCTGTTTCTGTCCCATTGACAAAACTTTTCCACGTTCTCCAACGTTAGTTTCTAATCCATGAGGTAAATCATCAACCCAATCACTACCACCAGCTAATTCTAATGCTTCCATTACCTCTTTTTTTGTCGCATCAAGTTTCCCATACTTAACATTGTTTTCGAGCGTATCTGCCCATAAAAATGGTATTTGAGGGATAAATCCAATCTGAGAACGAAGGCATTTCAAATCAAAATCTCGGATGTCTGTTCCATCCATTTCAATTTTTCCTCCTTGATATTCATATAATCGTCCTAAGATTTTCGCTAAAGAGGATTTACCGGCTCCAGTGTGACCAACAATTGCAACAGATTCACCTGGAGCAATTTGTAGAGTGAAATTGTCAAATACTTTTACATCTTCTTTATATGCAAATGTTAAACCCGCGATATTAATCTCACCATCTTGAATAGAACAGATATTTTCTTCTGTCTGATTTACTTGACGCTCAGAATCAATCAAACTGAATAATCGCTCTGCTGCAGATAATCCAGATTGAAATTGTGGCCAGAAAGCACTAATGCTAAATAATGGGAAGAAAAGTAACCAAATGCTTTGGATAAATAGATACAAATTACCACTATCTATTTTTCCTCCAGCAAAAACTACACCTGCGACCACGAGACCTTGAATTAAAGTCATACTTGGAAAAAGGAAGTTTAGAAGAAGTGCACGTCGGAAATTAACTCGAAAAGATTGCGCGTTAACTTCATTAAATTGATCATACATCTTTTTCTCTTGTCTAAAAGTCTTCATAACTTGAATACCTGACATGGATTCGTTAACAAAAGCATTCACATTTGAGAGTGCGCGTTGACCTTCTAAACTTCGTTTTCGAGCAGCCTTACGAAATGACATAGCTGTAATAAATACCAATGGAAACGAGCCTAACACAATCAGTGCCAGAATCCAATTGAAAATAAACATTGGAATGAAAATAATTACCACTACCAATAAAGAAGATAATGTTTCCATGATAATCATACTCATATCTGCAAAACTCGATGTATCACTATTAATTCTACTTAACAATTTTCCAACAGGATATTTATCGAAAAATGACATGTCTTGATTTAATACTGCTTTGTGTGCATCAGTTTGTAATGATAATATAAGATTTCCTATGATGGATGAAGAACGGCTCCATTGAATGTAATTTAGGAGATAAGTAAAACCAGTAATCAATAGTAATCCAACTAAAAACAGAATTAAGAGAATACTGTTGTCAGCTCCCTTCTCTATGATGATATCCCCTATAAAAGGAACAAGAGAGTGTAAAATTGCCGAGAATAATAAACAAAAAGAAACTAGAACAAGTTTCTTACGAAATGGTCTAAAATACGGAAATATTCGACGAATTAATTCCTTGTCAGTATATTTTCTATCATAATCTTCAGAATCTAATCCATACCAGACCATTCAGATCGCCTCCTGCAAGAGTTTTTCTAAAGATAAATCAAATCTTTTAAGGAAAATTTTACGATATTCTTCACAAGATTTAAGTAATTCATAATGATTGCCTTGTGCTATTATTTCTCCATGCTTGAAAACAAGAATCTTATCAGCCCAACGAATCTGACTTAAACGATGGGTAATAATGAAAGTAGTTCTTCCTTCAGATACTTTTTTCATTGCCTGCTGAATTTTATCTTCTGTAGCAGAATCTATCGCAGATGTAGAATCATCTAAAATTAAAATCTTAGGATCACTGATGAAAGCACGAGCAATCGCTATTCGTTGTCTTTCTCCTCCCGAGAGTTGAACTGAATCTTCTCCTTCTCCAATTTTGGTCTGAAATCCTTCTGGATACTTCATAATGAAATCATAAGCTTGTGCATCTTTTGCGGCTTTTTCCACTTCTTCATTAGAGGAAACTCTTCCAAAGGAAATGTTTTCAAAGATTGAAGTAGCATATAAAAACACATCCTGTTCTATGTAGGAAATTTGGTTACGCAGAGATTCCAAACTATATTCTTGAATTGGTCTATTGTCAATTAGAATTTGACCATTTAACGGTTGAACATCGTATAATCTTGAAATCAATTTCGTAGCAGTAGTTTTTCCTGAACCTGTGGTTCCGACAATCGCAATAGTCTTTCCAGGTAAAGCTTCAAAATTTAAATTTCTTAATACTGGATTTTTCGATTTTGGATAAGTAAATGTCACATTTTGAAATTCGACTTTGCCTTGGATCTCCAAATTTCTTCCTCGACTTGTATCTAATACTTCTGCTTCCTCATTCATCATTTCCAGTATTCTCTCTGAAGCTGATTGGGCATACCGCAATAATTGAAATGTCCATAAAGAAATGAATGTGGGGCGTCTTAATGAGGTTAATAACGTAACATAAGCTACAATATCTCCAATTTCAAAAACTTGGTCAGTTAAATAACCCAGATGCAATAATATACCATGTCCTAATCCAATTACAACAATAAGTGACATCATTAAAATAGGTAGATATTTTGCTTCAATAATTCCCTGCTTAATTAACGCGTCTCGATATGCGGAGGCTTTTAACAGATATTTTTTAGTTTCGTATTCTTCAAGAGTCAACCCCTTTACTACTTCTACACCTTGAAGAGTTTCATTCAATACATCGTTCATCATGCCAAAATTATCTCGCAATTCTCTCGTTACGGGTTTTAATCTTTTAAAATAACCCTGTACATAAAACACTAAAAATATCAGAAACAACAAAGGAATAATTGCTAATTGGGCTGGATACCTGACTATTATGTAAAGAATTGGGGCGATAAGAGATATAATAGCTTCTCCAATAAGAGATAATGCAGGGCTAACAAGAAAATTTAACATACGGACATCATCAGCGGTTCTTGCCATGATCTCTCCTACTTTACTTTGGTCATGAAAATTCTGGCTTTTTCCTAGTAAGTTCAAATAAAACTCATGTCTACCATCTCTCTCCATTCTTTGTGCAAGTAATTCTCTGCAAAAATTTCCTATCATACCTACTACTGGACGCCCAAGCCCCCACCCAAGTATTATTATGGTATGTGATATAAATCCCTGCAATAAATCAGGATCCGAAAAAATACCGGGATTATTATTAATATAAACTATAGCATCTCCTATTGCTCCTGCAAAGAATGAGAACGATGCTGTAGAAATGACCATAAATATAAACCAGACCAGAATTAACCATTTATTAGTTCCATGAAATAGATGTGCAATTATCCATCTGCTGGCACCTTTAGTCCTAACTTTAAGGAATGGATCTTCTGCCAATCCAAATTCCACTCCTTCGATTCCATAATTTAAGGGAACTTCAGCCATCTCGTTTTTTAATGTCACATTACAGACCCCAAATATAGTCTCATATATGGGATCAAATTAAGACGTTTCTATTTAACCAGATAGGTGGAACGTGAATTTAAATAGAAAAAAAGGATATTGAAATAGATTAACTATACTCGGATATGGATATTATATTTATCAAAAATCCAAGCAATTAAGTACATCAAGAGTATTGGAGCTAAAAATACTAGTACAGCCATCAAATCTACTAAAGGATGAGTAAGTGGTAGACCTCCAAACAGTGTTGCCATTTGAGTTCGGAATGCTAAGGCGCTACCCCAGATTTCCGGATATGTCAGTGTGAATATCCCTTGGAACAAAAATAGGAATAAAGCATTACGTCCAAAATGAGTCAAGAATGGTACTTTAAACTGGAAGAACATTTCAAGAGAATAGAATACTACAACCAGTAAACTACATAATGCGATTGCGAGTAATCCAAGAGATAGATTAATTCCATGGTGTTCTGCGGGTTGAAAGAAATCTACAATAAAATGTAATACTCCCGAGACAAAAAGAAGCGGAATGACTCTTTTCTTCATACCAACTTTCTGATCATTTGGATCCATATTCATCCAATCCCATACACAAGATGCAATTATTGCAATGGCTCCCATTCCTAATACATCAAACGGAATGTCCCACTGAGGCCAGAAAGTCCTAATTGCAGTATTAATTGCACTTTCAAATTCCCACATAACGGCATGTCCAACATAGATCACAAT
>JAEOUK010000104.1 GCA_016839385.1 Promethearchaeota archaeon | reverse complement strand
GGATGGCTGTGGGATATTATTACACCTAAAGCTCCCTTTGTGTTTTCGATAATATTAGAATTGTTAACAATTCCTCTGTTCTTATTAGCATTGAGGTTTTTGAAACACCAGATGATTGAAAAGCTAGTAAAGAATTCATAAACTTCCTTGTTTACTTGTATAACCCTATTTTTTTAAGGAGGAGGATCAAAGTTATTTTTACATAAGGTGATAAATATTGGAAATACCAGATTATTCCCACTTACGAGAAGATTTAGCAAAAGCTTTAACACATAATAAAAAATTATTCAACGATGGTCTAAGAGATTATTCAGAGAAACACAATATAACTCTAAAAGAGATCTTAGAAAATATAGAAAAAATTGACGATCCTTTATTTGTAGTGCAACTAAGAAGATTTGTTGATATATATACACAAAATGTGGTTTCTCATCCTTTAGATGTTAATTATCAAAGAGAAAATATTGAATCCGTTCCTGTGGAATGGATAAAGGTTAAAAATGCGCCGGATTATCCTTTAATTCTATTCTTCCATGGAGGGGGGTACGTATTCGGTGGATTGGAAGCCAGTTGGCAAACTCCGACTCAATTAAGCAAAATTGCCCAAGTGAATGTCTTAAATGTAAATTATAGTCATGCTCCTGAACATCCTTATCCCGCTGCTTTGAGTGACGCTAATTCTGTCTATGAATACCTTCTGACTACGAAATTGGTAGATCCTAAAAACATCATAGTTTCAGGTGCATCAGCGGGAGGGGGATTAGCACTTGCCCTTCTACTCAAACTTCGAGATGAAAACAAATCCTTACCAGCGGGTGCAGCACTATTTTCACCTTGGACAGATCTTAAATTCACTGGAAAATCGCTAAAAGCTAATAAAAATAGAGATCCAGATATAATCGAAAGTGATTTACAAATGTTAGCTTCTATTTATACTGGAAGTCCTCGTAAACGTAAAGATCCTTACGTATCACCAATATTAGGAGATTTTTCAGGATTGCCTCCCCTTTTAGTAGATGCAGGTGAATTAGAAATATTATTAGACGATTCGAGTCGTCTTGTACAAAATGCAGAAAAAGCGGGAGTGGAGATTTTTTTCAAGGAATGGAAGGATATGAATCATGTGTTTCATAATTTATTTACCCACATACCAGAATCGAATCAAGCGTTTAAAAGAGTTGCTGAATTTATCAATCGAGTCAAAAAAAAGGAGTAACAAATGGATTGAGGCACAATCTCTTGAGATATTTTAGAATTAAGGTGTGATTTAAGCTTCTAATATTGAAAATAATATTTTTCTCCATCCTTGTATGATTCTTCGTACTTACAATACTTTTTTTCCACCATATAACTAAGTGTCTTTCTAATTCGTAGATCTGTCCAATGCAACTTGAAGCGTATTTTAGAAACTGATAGCACTGGATCATCCTTTGCTAAATCCAAAATAGTACGACAATCACTAAGTCTCTCGGAATCATTCAAAATAAAGTACAAATTTCCCGCTTCTTCAATACATTGGAACGGAAGGGATTGCATTGAAGAGATTTTATACAGTTTATCCAATGTGATGAATGTATCTAGAGAGGTTTTCTTGAAGAAGTGAAATAACTCTAGGATGGAAATAATTCCTCCGTTTAATTCTTTGTTATCAGTTAGATATGAATAGATTAACGGGATTAACTCATTTTTGTCTAATTTGACTTTCTTTTCCGAGGATGAAATCGCACGAGAATATTCATCTTCAGGAACTATCTCCACAAAATTTTCGAAAGACAAAACTACGATAGCACTTTGCCCTTTTTTCAATGGAAAATTACTTTCGGCACGTAAAAGAGTAAGAGTGTCCCCTAAATGCTTTACCATTCCTCTTTTATTCGTAGGATCCCACAAATCCACGGTTACTTTAGAGCCAACAGGTATCTTCATATCATAACCTCTAAAAAAAGTAAATATTGAATTTATTATATTTTATTTTTCTTCGACGAATTTATTTTTGCTTTTCTTTCTGGGAGTTTTTACGGCTTTTAATCCATCTACAACTTCTGCAATCCCGTCTTGAATGATTCCTGATTGGAGTAATGCATCCATTCGAGGTAAAATTCCGGAAAACATTCCATCACCATTCATAGGAAGATAGATAATTTTGTTGTTTTGTCCGATCGCTTTAGCAATTTGCTCTCCAGCATCGACTTGTGCCTTTGCTAGCACTTCTATCATCTTCATTTGAGAGGATACTTCATTGTATTCTTTCATTGCTTCAGCTTTTTTGAATATTGCTTCAGCTTCTGCTAAACCCTTCAATCTGATACCTTCTGCCTCAGCTTCAAGTTTCAATCTCACAGAATCTGCTTCTGCTTGAGCTTTGAGTTTTATTGCTTCTGCTTCTGCTTCAGCGACAAGAAGTTTCTTTTTCTTATCAATTTCGGCAATTCTTTTATCATTTTGTTCTTTAATTTGTAATCTCAGTTCTTCAACAGCAAGATTTTCTTCTGCAACCATACGTTCTCTATCTAATCTTGCATGTTCTTCTTCCTGTTTCATTTGTTCAGCTTTCACTAAATTGTCTTTCCTCTTTTCAACTTCAAATACCGTTGCTTCAGAATTGTGCTTCGCTTCAGAAATTCGAGCATTTTTCCGCAATTCTGCAATCTTAACCCTTTCTAAATTCGCAATGACATCTGAACCCTCAATATCACGGATGTTCTTAATATCGAATATTATTGGGCTCAATCCAAGTTTATTAAGAGCATCACTTACCATCTGATAGATAGCATTCTCAATTTCTTCCCGTTCCTTCATTATATCCAAAATATTTCTTTCCATGGCGATTGAACGAGCAGCAGACATCACAGTATCTTCAACTACCTTAGAAATAGTCAGATGATCAATTCTTGTTAAATTTTTAGCCGCCATTGGTGGATCAGTTACCTGTACTTTTACCGAAATCTCTACACCAAACGGCAGTTTATCCTGATCATGCAGCTTGATAAGTGGTGGCTCGATGTCCAATACGAATTTCGGTATAATGGTTCGGCCATGAACAAACTTGTAATACCTGTATCGCCCTTTTCCGTCGTATTGCTTAACCTTTTCCCCGTGACTCACAACGTGAACTTCGTTGAAGGGAACTACGACAATTGTTTTAAAGTACACTATTAAAAATATGATTAGCGATATTATTCCTACAACTAATAAACCTACTAATATTCTACCTAATGTTTCTAATTGAAAAATAGAAAATTCCTCCTAATTTTCTGAATAATATAGTGCTCTCGGAGTTATTAAAACCAATGTCTAGACAACATCAAAATTCGTAGAAAATCTCTCCTCTAAACTCAATTATAGAAAATGATTCTATACTTTATAATGTCGGATTTTATTGTTTTTTTTCTCAATGAATTTAATAGTGCTTAAAAAATACATGATTAGATGGTAGACGAGAAACAAAATGTGCTTTTTATCATTTCTGATCAGCACAGATACGATCATATGGGTAATTCAGGTAATAAAGTAATTCAAACGCCAAATTTAGATAGATTCTCTGCAGAAAGTGTACACTTTAACGAAGCTTTTGCATGTGGTGCTATGTGCATGCCTACAAGAGCATCACTTCT
>JAEOUK010000103.1 GCA_016839385.1 Promethearchaeota archaeon | reverse complement strand
TCATTTCGGGATAACATCGCATTTAGACGGGCTACAATTACTCTACTATTTAATATTAGTAACACTAAGCTCTATATTTCTGAGGTTGATTCGAAATCTATTCGTTCATATTTTTACAAACTATAAAATTCCCCTAAAACTAAACGCTGGTGAGTATCTCTTTCTAGCGAGTTTTCATCGAATAAGAAAATTAAACCGAATTAATAAATTAGAATCGATAACATTCATGGTTAACTCAAAGAATATCACAATTCAACAATCTACTAAACTCAATTCCGTTTTCCTCTGTTGGACAAACAGACCTCTACCAATGTATCCATTAATTTTGGTTAGTCTAATTTTAACTCTTTTCACATGATTGTTATCCTTGAAAAATACTTAAAAAATCTGACAAGTTCCCATTTGTCCAATCCAATATTGACATAAATATCCCCACTATAACCAAAAATGCTACAATTGAAAATCCAATAATAAGACCGTACTCTAATAATGATCCTGCTGCTGTATCCTTATAAATAGAAATTGGGAGTAATTTTTTTCTTTTCTTTTGTTTATCCATGGTTTATTTTTACAAACAAATATAAAAACACCAATAGAAAAATGGAGTTTAAATTGATCTTTAAAAACAAATAACAATGATTAGTGAACCCAATCAAATATATACCTTTTACCCACATAATCGATTATTTCTCAAGAAAGATAAAAAGTATTGGGAATGTAAAATTCACTGTGCAAAATGCAACAAAGTCAGAAATCCCCCTCCAGATCGATATAAATCCAATAAAACATGCCTTGAATGCATCTTATTACCTCTTTCGTCCTCTAATAAAAGAGAAATTCAATCCATAGAATTCGATCAAAATTCTTTTTCTCCCAAAAAAGATATTCAAAAACTTGTAAATCTTGCAAGTTTTTACGCAAAATGGTTAAAATTACGCAACTTTTTTTCTGATTGTAGAGACAACAATTGTTTATTTGCATCTATTTCTCACTTCACTTCATTTCTACCAAAATTAATTATTCATTCAAGTAGGGAGAAACTACCAATATGTTCAGAATGCTCAAAAAAAAGGAAAAATCTGAAATTTTTTACAAGGAATGAAAAAGATTCAGAATTTTTTTCTCTACTTCAAAAAATATCTGATATTAATGATTGGTTTAACTTGCTTTTCTTAGGACCTTATTCTGAAACAGACTCATCTCAAAACACCTTTCATAACTCTAATAGGGAAATTCTTGAATCATATCAATTAATTGGGACTCCCTTATATACAGTTGACATTTATTCAAATACGTACAATGAGTCAATTTTAGAAATACGAACCATTTTTGGTCAAAAATCAGAAGTATTTTATGAAACATTGTTATCACGATTGGATGATCAATTATCTTCACTAAATTTTGATAATTTACTCTCGATTGGTGTAATTATAAAAAAATATATGGAATATATTCAAAATTACTTGAAAATACATTATAACAATTTAAACTCTTCTGAACGACAGAATTTGGCTCTGTATGCCTCGGTAAAGAAATTAAATATTAGAAAAATATTTCCATTACTGGTTGATGATTTGATAAATGAAATATATCTCGATAATCCTCATCAAACAGTTTATATAGACCATAGAAATTTTGGTAGATGCTTGACAACAATACATTTCACAGACGAAGACCTAAATTCAATTAAAACTTTTCTAAGAATATCAAGTAATAAAAGATTAGATACAAGTAATCCGAGTATAAAAGCATCTATTCACAATCAATTTTTTCAGTGTCGATTTGCTCTTGATATTTCTCCTATCGTGACATCTGGATTTGCTATGAATGTGCGGAAAATGAATAGGAAGATTTTCACAATTCCTGAACTCATAAAGAAGGGTATGTTTTCCTGTGAAATCGCAGCTTTTTTGGTCATATGCGTAGTTCTTCGATTAAATATTACCGCTGTTGGAGAAACCAACACTGGAAAAACTACATTGATTAATAGTCTTGACTTGATTGCACCTCAACATTTCAGAAAAATCTACATAGAAGAGTCATCAGAATCATTGGATCAAGATTTTGCTCATTCTCACCAATTAAAATATAATGTAGACTCAGTGTACAAAAATTCATCAAAAATTAGAGAGATTTATCGATTATTACATCGTAATCCAGATTTAGTTTACTTGGGAGAAATTTTGACTAAAGAGGAAGCACGTGCAATGTTTCATTGCTTAAGTGCAGGTTTACGAGGATTTCAAACAATACATGCAAGAGATATTCATTCATTGATTAATCGCTGGCGGTATCATTTTCAAATTAATCCTGCATGCTTTAATGATCTGGATATAGTGATTATTCTTAAACAAGGATTTACGAAACGATACATTTCAGACATTTATGAAGTTTTATTTGTGGAAAACAGCATTAAAATTTCTCCAATTTTTATATATAATTCCAATTCTCAACAATGGGAATCTAAAACTTCATTAAATAAACTATCTTGTATTCAACGCCTATCTCTATCACAGAGAGAAATATCTGATGTGAATGACCAGATGTCAATCCTGAATGATGTAATGAAAAATCTTGTCAGAAATCAGAAATGGGATGTCATTCGACAAGTTGAATTCTTCCACCTATTGAATAATCAAATCGAGATTCTGAAACGTGATAAGATGAAAATCTCAAAAATAAACTTAAATCCTATATTGGAGGATATAAAATGGGAGAAATATTAGAAAAAGGAATGATGATTGGATTAGGCTTGACTTTAGCAATTTTTTTTCTAACAATTACGACACCTATCCTTTCTTTAATTTTCACTGATTCGATATCATCTTTAGATCAACACGATACATTTGCATTCGCAATGGAATACGGGCTTTCATATTTTCCCGAGGGAGATATAGGTGAATTAAGCATCAAATTTTCTTTAACTTTCAACATAACAATATCATTAGAGAGTTTTGGGGATGAATTATATCTAAATATAACTTCTCCTTTGAAATCAACGAGGTTATACAGTTCAAGATACTTGATTTTAAGCAATAATAGTATTACGGGGGATTTCGAGATACATTTTTTGTATAACATACAATTCATCACAGTTACTTTTTGGGGGAAATCATAATCCTTATAGAAAAAATCGGATTTATTCTGCAAAAATTACCCGTATTTAGAGTTAAAATAAGGCAAAAACATGGAGATAAGATTTCTAATCTCCTATATTCGGATTTTCAATTATATTGGGAACAAGTAGTCACCGGAGCTTTAATTTTCGCATTCTGTATCTCTCTACCTTTATTTGTCGTTTTCATTAACTATATACAATTTTCCTACCTTCAAATTTTACCCGCAGTACTTTTTTTTGGGACAGTTTTACTTGTCATTCGGATATTTCCAAATTATTACAAAAAAAAATCATATGAGATTGATGTGATATTTCCTTTAATCAAAAATTGCATTGAACTTTTCATATCTTTTTTACCAAAGGATTATGATTTATGCACAACAATAATTCAATTCCTAGCAAAAAATTCATCACCTATTCAAAATACTTTTATTAAAATTCAGAAAAAAGTGCAAATTGGTAAAATACCAGAAGATCTTCTCCAATCTATTATATC
>JAEOUK010000596.1 GCA_016839385.1 Promethearchaeota archaeon | reverse complement strand
TTGGAGATCGCGTAACTATAAATCCGAATACTCCATGCTATAATTGTTATTGGTGTAATCAAAATCAAGAGAACAAGTGCAAGTTTGCCCCTAGTGCTTTAGGATCACTTACTGATGGTGCAATGGTCGAATTTATTAATGTAAAAGAGGAAAGGATTCACATTTTGCCTGAGTCAATCTCATTAAAAGAAGGAGCCATGATTGAGCCACTGGCGGTTGGTATTTACTCTGTTCAAGAATCTGGCATAAAAATCGGTGATAGCGTTGCGGTTTTTGGAGCGGGCACTGTTGGTTTAATGACAATTTTAGCGTTAAAAGTAGCAGGTGCAGGTAATATTTATACTTTAGAGCTTGTAGAATCTAAACACAGAATAGCGTTGGAGATGGGGGCCAATAAAGCATTCACTCCACAAAACTGGAAAAAGATTCAAAAATTATGTGATAAAATAGGGCCAACTCACATATTTGATTGCGTAGGAATAAGTGAAACAATTACTTCAGCAATAGATCTTGTAAGAAGAGGAGGGTATATCACTATGATTGGTATGGATCCTGAAATCACAGACCTAAAAAATTTCTATGGTATTGCAGTTAAAAACATCACATTGAGAGGTATTTTTGCATATAACCAAGATACATTTAAAACTGCCATAAATTTATTAGATCAGAAAAGGGTGAGTATAAAATCACTAATTACTAAAATTATAAAACTAGATGAAGTTCCTCTAGCATTTGAAGATTTATCAAAAGGATTTCATGATGATATCAAGATCATGGTTGATATAGGATAACTTTTAATTTTTTTTTCTTATTCTTTTCTTTTTTTGCCACTAATATTCCCATGAATTATGACATAATGTCTATTTTCCCAGATTTGTTTTGATGATTTTGGTAAAAATTTATAAATTCATGTAACAATAAATAAGATATTCACCATTTCTGTGAATAAAAATGAAGAGGTCAATCTAATGGAAGTTAAAATGAGTCCATATGATGCGAAAATATGGACGAAATCTTATGATAAAAATGTTAACCCGACCTTATTATATCCAAAAGAAAATCTAGGTGATTTATTCGATAAAGCTATGGCTAAATATCCAGAACGAGTCGCATGTTATTTTATGGAGATGGCGATGTCTTTTAGAGAGCTTAGGGAATATGTACACCGATTTGCAACCTTTTTGCAAAAAAATGGATTGAAAAAGGGAGATAGGGTAGCAATAAATTTAGCTAATTGTCCCCAATATTTAGTAGCTCATCTTGGTACTTTGTTGGCAGGGGGCGTTGCTTCTGGGTGTTCGCCATTAATGAGTCCTACTGAAATTGCTTATCAAATAAACGATAGTGAAGCGAAATTTTTTGTTACTTTGGATGCCTTTTATGAAAAAGTGTTAACTCAAGTACTTGATAAAGTACCAAAGTTACAATGTGTGATTACTACAAATATCTCAGATTACATGGGCTTATCAAAAATTAAAGTTACCTTAGGAAAGTTGCTAAAAAGAATACCTAAAGGAAAAGTCTTACCCTTTTCAGGTAAATTAATTCTTGACTTTAATGAAGTGATAAAAACAGAAAAAGATTTGAAGCCAGTTGATATAGACATTCAAAACGATCTCGCTCTACTTCAGTATACTGGTGGAACCACGGGATTACCTAAGGGAACAGAGCTTACTCATGCGAATATTATTACTAATATAGTGCAAATCTCCACATGGATTGATAGAACAGCAGAAGAACAAGAAGAAGCTAATAACTTATCTGCATTTCCTCTTTTCCATTTAGCTGGTTTAGCAATGAGTATGGTGACTCTATATCTATCTGCTACTCAAGTTTTGATAGCTAATCCGCGAGATACAGATCACCTAATTCATGAAATGATCGATAAGAAACCCCAGATAATGGTAAATGTTCCTACCTTGTATTTGGCAATAAAAAACAACGAAAAGGCAAAAAAAATACCACCTAATATTTTAAAAGACATTGAAGTTTACATATCTGGAGCTGCTCCGTTCCCTGCAGAAGCGATTAATGATTTCGAAGATAATATGCAAGCTAAAAAGAAAGTATTGGAAGTTTATGGTATGACTGAAACATCTCCAATACTGACGATGAATCCTTACTATGGTACAAAAAAAGTAGGCACCGTAGGATTACCTGTTCCTGATACGGATATTCGACTTGTCGATGTTGAGACGGGAGAGCAAGTTGACCTTGGGAAACCGGGAGAAATTATTTGCCGAGGTCCCCAAGTAACTCGAGGTTATTATAATAAGCCGGAAGCAAACGCTAAAACGATTATCGATGGATGGTTTCATACTGGTGATGTAGGTGTAATGGACGAGGATGGTTATATTACGATCGTAGATCGAACTAAGGACATGTTAATAGTCAGTGGATTTAAGGTATACAGTGTTCATGTGGAAGATATACTAACGAAACATCCAGATATATAGTTGGTAGCAGTTATCGGTTTGAAAGATCCTGACCGCCCCGGAAGTGAAATTGTTAAAGCAGTTGTTCAATTGAAGGAAGGGACTGAACCAACTGATTCAGTAAAGCAAGATTTAAAGAAATATGCTACCAAGCATCTATCCAAATATGAAAATCCAAAAATATGGGAGTTTAGAGAATCTTTGCCTTTAACAGTGGTGGGTAAAGTTTTAAAAAGAAGTCTACGAGAAGAGGCAAGAAACAATAATTAATTTTTTTTATTTTTTCATAAACTTATTTTAGGGTCCCCTTTAATATTAATCATAGTTTAATGTTAGTTCGAAATTGAAGAGATTATTAAAATGGTCAGTAAAAAAGGAAAAGTTCAATGTATTAATGATGAAATCCTCGAGAAACTCTCGTTAAAAACCCGAAATAAGTTTTTAAATTACAATTTAATGAGCTTTTTAAAGCCTAAGCATTTAGATTTTCTTAAGCAAGCTCAAAAGTTTTTTGTGAAATTTGAACGGGATAATAATATAACCCATAACGAGGATTTTTACGAGTGGATACCAGAAGTTGGTAAAAACGGATATATTGCTCGATTACACAAATTTGAAAACCTTGGATTAGATTTGGAACCCTATGGGATGACTGCGCAATTTATGAATGCTTTAGCAATGGATTTTTTCGATCCTCAATTCGCCATGGCTGTTGGGGGCACAGTTTTGGCCGTTAATCCATTATTACTTCACCACGAAAATGTTGAAGTTAGATTAAAGGCTTTAAAGGAATTAGTAATGGGAGAGAAAACTGGGTGCATATGCATTACAGAACCAGAAAGAGGATCTGATGCTGTCCATATGTTAACCACATGCGAAGAGCAAACCGATGGAAGTTATTTATTAAACGGGCAAAAAATAT
>JAEOUK010000595.1 GCA_016839385.1 Promethearchaeota archaeon | reverse complement strand
ATACAATTGCACTTTCACGAGAGATTGCATTATGTTTTGATCCCCCGTCCCAAGTACACAAATTAATTTTTACAGTTTCTAAAATCCCCGTCAATATCCGAGCAATAAGTTTATGTGCACTTCCTCGGTTTAGATGAATCTCTCCCCCAGAATGACCTCCACGTAACCCGTCAATCTTTAACTCAAAAAAAACTTTATCTACTTCTGGTTTAGGGCTGAATCGTCGAAATTTTCGCGAAAAGATCGTATCTCCTCCCCCGGCAGAACCGATTGTGATTGCTCCAATCTCTTCCGAATCCACGTTGATCAAATGTTTACCTCTTAGCTCGTGGGTCTTAACATCCAACTCAAATGCACCCGTTAGTCCTGTTTCTTCGTCTACGGTCAAGAGAACTTCTAATGGTCCATGCTCTACATCTTTGTCCACTAATAAACCTAGGCTTAAGGCGACTCCAATGCCATTGTCTGCTCCAAGCGTTGTACCAACTGCTTCTATCCATTCATTATTATCTTGGATCTGAACCGTAATGGATTTATTATCAAAATCAAACCCGCCTTCAATATCTGTTTCACAGACCATATCCATATGTGCTTGTAAAATTATTGGGGGAATTTTTTCTTTCCCTTTTGTGGCATTTTTCTTGATTACTATATTTCCTATTGCGTCTTCGGTCAACGATAGTTTGTATCCTTTTTTCTTTTGGGTGTCTACCCATTTTCTTACTGCTTTTCTGATTTTCTCTTCTTTTTTGGAGGAACGAGGGGTTGCAGCAAGTACTTCTTCAAAAATCTTCCAAACATGGGTAGGTTCAAGGTCTTCCAGTACCATATCCTAAAATAGTGAACACGTTTCATAAAAAATTCGCGATTTATTTCGAAATCCTTAGTTTCAAAAATCCTCTATCATAAATTTCCATGACATTATTTGAACGAAAATAGAACTAGTACAATTTTTTTACCATCGAAATCCAATGGTGGATTATGGTCCATTGGCTTTTTAATAGGAACGCTTCTGATTTTTTGTGTCCCATTGGCATTTTTGGGAATCATAAGTGACCCATGGTACATCGGAATGATGGTTGTGTTTATTTTACTTATGGGAATTATTTTTGGAGTTACTGTTCATGGGTATTACTCCATG
Source organism: Promethearchaeota archaeon (assembly GCA_016839385.1). The sequence continues at coordinate 3,659 of JAEOUK010000595.1, read as the reverse complement.
AAATATATCATAGCGGATGAATTTTTAATACTCAGATGGAGTTTCTTCAAGAAAATAATTCCTCTACGAGAAATATCCACTATCTCGTCCGTATCCAAGGATAATCTTCAAGGAATTCGATCTTTTGGAGTTGGAATCCCGGGACATTTAGTAGGAAGATTTCAATTGAGATTCAATGGAGAGTTCATGAGAACTGCATTGTATGCGACCAACCTGGACAATCTTGTTGTAATTCGCACTTTGGATAAAAAAACATATGGAGTCACTCCTGAAAATACAGAATATTTCATCAATCACATACAATCTGCTGAAACCTCCGTCAAACAAGCGAAACTAGATACTAGCTTACCAGTCCAAATCAATCAAAAAACAGCAAAAAAAACCCAATCTTTTATATCTATAGTGTTCATAATTAGTGTTATATTGACCGTAGGAACCTTTGTATACTTTATTATCGCGTATCAAGGTCTTCCAGAGACGGGTATCCCATTACACTGGAACATCTATGGAGAAGTCGATCGTTTTGGAAACCGCTCGGAACTACTAATAATGGTTAGTATCTTTTCAGGGATCGAGGTTCTCTTAAACTCCTTAGTATATCTTTGGATGCGAAAAAGTGATTTGGGAAAAGTTAGGATGGGGAAAATCATTATACTAGTCCCATTTATTATCACGCTGGTGTTTTCCGTGCTAATGACTGTAATACTGCAATCAACGCTTAATTATTTTTAATTTTTTTTATGCAAACAATGCTGGGAACACCACAGCTGCAGCTACAATAATTAGAGCCCCGAATATCAACGCACCGAACCAAGAGAAGATAAGGTTACGTACGAGATGAATTTTAGCATCTACAGCATGATAAGGGCATAATTCGTGACAGCAAAAACATGTAATGCATTTCTTTTTATCCCAACTGGGAACATTTCCTTTTTTCATTTCAGCAGGTGGTTCTATTGCATGCACTGGACAGTTTTTCCAACAAGTGCCACATAATTTACATTTTTCTGCATCAAAGGTAATTGTTGCTTTAAATGCTCTGCGTGCTAAATAATCTGCAAATTTTCGGGGTAACCAAGCTGAAATAGGTTTTATTGTAGCAGGTATTTTGAATTTTCTTTTCACATTGCTAATTGATTCACCGCGAATCTCGATTTTACCATTATTGGTGGTTCCCAGTCCTTTTTTTTCGGCAAATCCAAGGTATTTCACATTCTTAGGATTAACTTCAATAATTTTGCATACAGTAGAATCAATAGCAACTCCATCGAAACCAGCAAGTATAATGTCAAGCTTTACTACTTTTCCTCCAGAGGGACCATTTCCTTCCATACAATAATATCCATCCACAACAGTGAGCTGTGGTTTGGATACAGAATAAATATCAGATAATGCAGAAGTAAACCGGGTTAACGAAGGATATTTTGAATGCATTCGGGCTTTATTCGTTCTTAATATGGTTCCAAACATATTTTTAATTGCACAAGTCATAGTTGTTTGACCGTGTGTCTTAATTTTTGGCAAATTAATGATTAGATCTGCATCATGTAATAACACTGAACTAGCAAATTCTTCTACTTCCAAAGGATTTTCAACTTTATAGATTCGTCGTTCCGTTTTTTCAAAAGGTGTACAAATTACTAAGTCTCCTTCTTCATCACATACTGCTTTTAATCCGCTTTCAACCATTGCTCGTTCTGTATTACTCTCTCCAAAATTAAATCCACCGCTTGAATCGCATACATAGATCTTTTTGGGATTAAACTGTTTTACCCATTGAATCACTGCTTGAACAATTGTGGGATGTGTTGTAATTGCTCGTTCTGGTTTTGCTGGTTGAAGTAAATTTGGTTTTAAGAGAATCGTCATTCCATTTTTCATCAGCTTCTTAGCATCAATTAGTTCTAAACACTTGAATACTGCAGTTTTTACATCTTCATTGGTAATCTTCTGAATAGCGATAGGAGTCTTCTCTACCATAGTCATCATAATTGAGGTGACTCTATAAAAAAATTAGGTAAAAAAAGTTAGAAGTCTATGAATCACAGAAATTTCACTAATAGACCGATAGTGGTTCCCAGTATTGCGAGGAATCCAATTACTGCAGCACCAAACCATGAAAATATTGCATTACGAGCAACGTTTACTTTAGCGTCAACAGCCGCTTCGGGGCAAAGTTCCGCACAACAGAAGCAAGTAATGCATTTATTTTTATCCCAAACGGGAATATTTCCTTTTTTTCGAATTTCTGGGGGTGTTATGGCATTTACAGGGCAGTTTTCCCAACAAGTTCCACAAAGGATACAACGGTCCTTGTCAAATGAAATATGAGCTTTGAAAACTGTTTTTGAAATATAATCCGCTAACTTTTTAGGCATTTTAGCAGAAATTGGATTAATATTACCCGGTAACTTGAATCTTCTGGTCACATTTTCCGGTTTTTCTCCTAAATAGGTAATTGTACTTAAATCTGTTGTTCCCAATCCTTTTTTCTCTGCATAAGCAAGGTATTTGACATCTTTTGCAGGAATTTCGGTGATTTTGCATACTGTGGTGTCTAAAGCAACTCCATCATACCCAGCTAATATCAGATCCATTTTTACGGGATCTCCCGAGCCCGGACCATTTCCTTCCATAGCTAAATACCCGTCAATTATTGTTAATTGTGGATTTGATACTGAATAGATGTCTGCTAGTGCAGATGTAAATCGATCTAATGAGGGAAATTGAGCATGAGTCTTTGCCTTATTTGTCCTCAAAATTGTACCGAACATATTTTTAATACAACAAGTAAGAGTGCATTGTCCATGCGTCTTTATTTTTGGGAGATTGACTATGAGATCTGCATCTTTTAGTAATTTTGAACTGGGAAATTCTTCCAGTTCTAATGGGTTTTCGACCTTGTAAATTTCTCGCTCTGTTGCTTCAAACGGAACACATTCTACTATATCTCCTTCTTCCTTACATACTGCAAGTAATCCACTCTCTTTCATTGCATTTTCCGTAGTCTTTGGTTTGAATCCCCCTCCACTTGAGTCACATACATAGATTTTCGCTGGATTAAATTGTTTAACCCAGTGGATAACTGCACGGACTACCTTAGGGTGTGTAGTAGCAGCAAGTTCTGGTTTTTTTGCAGATAAGAGGTTTGGTTTCAGAAGGATGGTCATTCCATCTTTTATCATTAGCTTTTTTGCGTTGATTAAGTCAAGTGCGGCAAATACAGCAGATTTCACATCATCATTTGATATTTTTTGAATTGATATTTTTTTTCGATCGCCCATTTTCTTAATGAAGTATCGTTAAGAGTATTAAAAAATTCGTTGGATGAATTTGATTTTTCCAAGAATGTCTAATAATCGACTATAGAATTGCTTATATAATCTAAGAAGCACTAATTCTTATTGAAACATAAAAGTGTAAATTATGAGTGCATACGATGAAATTTTGAACGAGTTGGAAAATTCATTTAAACAAGGAGAAATTACCGAATCTACCTACCAAGAATTAAAAAAACGCTACACTAAACTACGAGACGAGTATCCGAATCAGAAAAAAGTATATAATCCTGTGAATCTAAGAGTATTTGGAGCACAAGAGATAAATTCAGAACAGATTTCAATCTCCGGAATGGGACGTATTCCAGGAGGTGTTATATT
>JAEOUK010000019.1 GCA_016839385.1 Promethearchaeota archaeon | reverse complement strand
GCTTTCCATTATATTGAATTGACTTGGTTCGATTCAAATCCTTTAGACTTCATTGGATTTTGGTTAGGCGCAGGTGGTACATTCCTTGCTACTTTCCTAGGACTTTTTGTTCCTAGATACTACTAGATAGAATAATCCTAAAACATCATGGTTGGAAGAAATTCCAATCTTTTTTTCCTTTATTCTTCAGAAAATAGTTTCTTAATGTTTAAATAGTTGATTTGATAGTATGAACATATGGCAAAGGCTAGAATCTGGTCTTCTGGTGCCGGAATAATATCATTGCTATTCTATATTATAGCTTTAGCAGGTTTTGTTTTTCAATTCTTAGAATTATACTTGTTTGAATTTCAAAACTCTATCTTACCTGATATTGCGGGAAATGTAAATAGTTTCATTGTATTCATTGTATTTTGCTTAGGAGCATTATTCGCAGTACTTGCCATCTTTATATCCATAGTCAATATTCCTAAAGCACTTTGGATTTTATTTGCTTTCGGATCTCTTGCTTGTATCGCAGTGGGTCCTATTATATGGATAATACAAGATGGATTTGCTAACTTTGAATACATTCAAATTGCATTTGATAGTATGAGCTTTACAATGGATGGCGCTTTTACCTTAATGGAATTCATTGGATTCTGGGCGGGTTTAGGTGGTTCTCTATTAGCAATGATAGTTGGATTCTTTGTACCAAAAGAACTGTAAAATCGAAAAGAAAATCAAACACGAGGATGGACACAGTTCCATCTCTTTTTTATTATTTTAAATAGAAAGTTATGTGTAAAATGCCACACAGAGCCTCTAAAGTAATGCAGAATGTCTTTTGGTATATATTCAAGTCTCCAAAAAAGAGTAACAGAATATACTGAAATATTAATAATGATTTTAATGAAATTGTGTTAGAGGCTTCAGAAAGCTATTCTATAAAACTTTAGAATTCACTAATAATGGCCCTTCTAATAGGAGAATTCAATTTTCAAAGTGAGTATTTATTTGTTGATTTTAAGTAAACTTTTTTCTCAAGATATTATCACAGAATTGCGACAAAATGTGCTGTACTGCAACAGAAACTGTCCTAACACTGAAACTTTAAATACTACTAGTGACTACTTTATGTTTGACAACCAAGAAATTGGGGGTTAAACAACATGGGTAAAGCAAAAGTTACAGAAATGTTAATTGTTAAATCCAAAGTCAAGGATTACATTAAGGAACTTGGTGACTTCAATGTTGCTGGAGATTTTGTTGACGCTCTTAACGAGCTAACAGCTAAAATCCTCAAGAACGCTACTGAGAGAACCAAGGCTAACGGTAGAAAAACCGTTTCCGCTAAAGACATTTAGACAACCAAAAAGTGTTAGATAAATAAAGAGACCGGAGAGCCAGAGACCTATATTTTTTATTCTGATTCTTCCGGTAATTGTTTATATACTCTAACCCTTTTTAACTTTTTTTTATTACTTTCTTAAAGGTTTCATATTAGTTGTTTAATTAAATCTTTGTCTAACTAAAAAGATGTAAAGTCTGAACCTTTAAATTCTATTCTGTGAACTTTCTCCCAAGAAAATTTCTCTAGAGATTCATCTAGATGTAATATAAATGGTGTAAGGCAATGGAACTAGAAGGAAATTTTGATCATGCAACATTTTTGAGAAGACCAAATCGATATCTAGCCTATGTAAAGTTGAAAAAAATTGACGAAGAGGTAGCTTGTCATGTGCCTGATCCAGGAAGATTGAAAGAGTTACTAGTTCCTGATGCGCACGTACTTGTAAGACATGAAGATGGTTCAAAACGCAAGACAAAATTTACTATGGTAGGAGTCAAAAAAGGAGAAATTTGGGTTAACATTGAGTCTACTTTCTCTAACAAGATATTTCAACAAGTATACAAAGAAATACCTTCTCTGAAAAAATATGAAATCATCAAATCTGAATATGTTTTTGGAAATAGCAGAATAGATTTTTTGATGAAAAATACTGAGACCAATGAAGAGGTTTTACTAGAAGTAAAAGGAGTCTCTTTAGTAAAAGATGGTCATGCTCTCTTTCCAGATGCACCTACTGCTAGAGGAACTAAACATGTTAAAGAACTAGAAAAAGCAGCTAAATCAGGTTGGGAAACAATCATAGTTTTTATTGTTCGAAGAGAAGATGCAATAAAGTTTTCTCCATATAAAGAAATTGATCCTAAATTTGCTAAACAATTAAAGCAAGCTGTAGATGATGGAGTCAAAGTTGTTGCGGTTAGCTGTAAATATGATCCTGTTTATGCTAAAGAAATAAAAATAAAAGAGGAAATTCCTTGTATTATCTAGTATTTATACTTACTTAATTTGAATTGAATCTCCTTTTACATTTTATTGTTATTATAGTTACACTAATGATACTTAGTAATGAAGCCAGACTCATAAGATTTACTGTTGTTTGTGTTGGAGTTGAAGTAATTGGTCGCTCATATCCTGCAGCTTCTAACCACTCCCAAGCCTTATCTAAATCATGATTGTATTTGATTTGATAAGTTGGCCACCACCACCAAATGAAGAATGGATTAGGAGAATGACT
>JAEOUK010000594.1 GCA_016839385.1 Promethearchaeota archaeon | reverse complement strand
TGGTAAATTGCTTTATGGATGTATTCTCTTTCAATTTTTTCAGGAATAATGGTTTTGATTCCGTATTCATTACTTAGTTTTTCAACATAAAAAGCACCCTCCATCGTAAATTTTGTTCCTAACAAGCCCACACCTCCAATATCCATAGATTTTATAAACTTAGCTGTCTCATCTATAACATTTATGAGTGGTATTGAAATCTCTTCCTCTATTTCATTAGCAATTTTATGCATTGTGTTGGAACAGATTACGATTGCTTTACTTCCTGCTAATTCAAGCTTTTTAGACACATTAATCATTAAATCTCTTAGTTCATTCCATTTATTCTGTTTTTGTAACTTAAGAACGATATCAAAATTGAGAGAATACAATAGAATCTCTGCTGAGCTCCATTCTCCTAACCTTATTTTTACCATTTCGTTAATAATGCGATAATAATCTATTGTATTTTCCCAACTCATCCCTCCAATTACACCTATTAACTTCATAGTTAAATACCAACATTTATGTTATAAAAATTGATAAGTTAATTTTCTTGATAAATATTAATTAACTAGAAATTCATTCTTTTTAAATTAAAAGTGAGAAGTTATTTAGCTTTATACATATTTTTAAGAAAGTCAACTACTATCTCCTTTACAGATTTACGGTCTGGTGCTGCTGCTATCATTCCGTACAGTGCTGATTGACCCTCCCTTTTTTTTCAGGATTTTTAATAACATCTAGCACACATTCATTAAGATCTTTAAGGAAAGGTTCTACAACTTTGGAGTGATGGGGATTTATTGTTAAATGAATTGCAGGCGGAAATTGCATTCGATCTAAATGCCAATTTCTTGTTTCCATAGCATCTGCTAAATTATAAATATCTAACTTATCAGAAGTAAACGAAAATAAGCTCATATCTGGCTTGCCAAGGATATATAACTCAGGAATTTGTTCAATTCCCTCAATTAAGTTTCTAGTGGTATTCATTACTTCCTTTGCGAGTTTCAAATATCCTATCTCTCCAAGTGCTTTTAAGGCAGCCCATGATGCGGCAATACTGCCTCCTGGACGAGTACCTTGCATAGCAGGTGATGCATAAATCCCACCTGACCAATCAATAAATGCAGAATACTGATATTTCAACAAATCATTATTTCGGTATAAGATTGTAGACGAACCCTTAGGACCATATCCATACTTATGTATATCCGCTGAAATTGATGTAACACCTGGGACTGAAAAATCGAAATCTGGAATATTATACCCTAGTTTTCTTACAAAGGGTAACATATATCCCCCAAGACACGCATCAACATGCATTCCTATGCCACACTCCTTCGCAAGAGCACCAAGTTCAGTAATGGGGTCTACAACTCCTCGAGGAAAGTCGCAAGCGGCTCCTACTATTAGAATCGTATTATCTGACAGTTTATCTTTCATGGCTTTTACATCAGCTCTGTAAGAAACTTTATCCACTGGAACATATACCGACTTAACATCAAAATATTTGCCCGCTTTTTCAAAGGAAGGATGAGTTGAACTTGGTAAAATCATTTCAGGTTTTTTTATCTCTGGAAAAATTTCTCGGGCCCAATCTCTATATGTTTTTACAGCCATTAAAATACTTTCAGTGCCACCTGAAGTCATGCTTCCACAAGCCTTTCGGTTTCCTCCTAATAGATCAATAGTCATCGAAACTACTTCAGATTCAAATTTTTGTAAGCTTGGAAATGCCATGGGACTTAAGGCATTTTCAGAAAAAAACATAGTATATGCTTCTTTAAGCAATTCGGTATGCTCATCACTCGCGTGAGAGACTAAACTCCAAATCCTTCCGTTCTGCCAATTTGCATCATCTCCGCGTGCCTCTCCCATGAGTTTAAGAAGTTCCGTCTTGGGCATTCCCTTTTCGGGTAAAGTAACCTTTTGTCTCGCCATTTTAACTCACTAACAGTTAGCAATTATAAATTGATAATGTGGCCTACATTATGTCATTAACATTTGATGTATATAAATATTCTAGTTATCTTGCTCAACAAAATTGTTCTTAGACTGCGATTTAATTTTAAAAATTAGAGGGATAAGCATTAAATTTGAAGAAAACCAAAAAAAAAATAAAAAATAAAAAGATTTTAGGTTATACTGGTTGAAGTACTCCAGCAAATACTAACCATGCTAAGAGAGTTTTCGACCACAAACTAAGAAGAATATATCCTCGTTCACCATGTAAGTAATCCTTCCATTTTCCGACTTTTTTATATTGAAGGATCATGTTAATAGGGAAAGTGTTAAAGAATATTACGTAAGATCCGAAGATAGCCCATACAAACCATGGAATTTCACCAATGCTACCATTTCCAAAAAGGTACAAGAGGATCACGATCCAAGGAATAAGACCGGCAAATGCTCCTATGTAGAATGAGGCCCAGTTCGTTTTTTTAGTTGTTTGATTATGAAGTTCCATCATAAGACCTAAAAGGTTCATCGTTGCGTTGATACAGAAAATTAAAATCATGCTAGATAGGTCATAGACTCCAAAAAACCAGGCAATTAGAACTATCATCAAGGATGAACTTAAAGCGTATTCAAACCAGCGAAAGTAGTTGATGCCTTCTCCTAATTTTCTGTTATAAAAGTTGTTAACTTTAGGTAAGACGGTTAAAAAATGAGCTATAGCTGAAAGTAATAAGAACATCGCTACTAAAGGACCTACACTGACTGTAGCTAAAACCTGGTTATCCGGCACTAGTGCGAACCCATTGAAAATAAGATAAGAGGTTGTGATCGGTAACTCAAAATCTCTTATCTGTGGTATTGTGT
>JAEOUK010000593.1 GCA_016839385.1 Promethearchaeota archaeon | reverse complement strand
TAATTTTCAAAAATGGTGATAATTCCTTCAATGATGGCTTCGTCATGGACTTCCTCATCAATATCATCTCCAACGAATTCGCTACCTATTATATTCTCAAAATCTTCTTCATTTACTTCGTATTCTTGGGGTTCCTCTTTAAGAACCGGTTCAGGTTCTGACATTCCACGTAATTCTTGTTCTAATTTATCTTGCTGTTCTTTGCGTTGACGAGCTTTTTCTTTTAATTTTTCATCTAATTGTTCTTCTAGTGCATGTCTTTCTGCTTTCTCAGTCAGTGTTTCAAACCCTACCAAGCTGATTTGATCATTTTGTCTTTGTGCAATTTCTTTTTCAATCAATCCATCAATAACTGAGTCTGCGTAGGTATCTGACCATTTTGATTGCTCTAATAAAAATGCATAGGATAGGGGGTGCTCCTCACAAGCTAATGCTAAAATAACAGTTTCAGATTTTGTAAATGAAGGAATTTCTCCCTTTCTCGAGATAATCGTTAATTCAGGATTAATGATTACAAAATCTTTGATGTAATATGCTTCCTTCATAAAATTCAAAGCATCATGTAAGTCTTTTCGAGTTGTGTTTTTTAACGTTTTTAATCCGAGAGTCACCAATTTATCAAAAACAAATATTTTCTCTTGAGTAAATTCTTCTTTTCGCATTGCACGATATAATTTGGATGTTATTTGGTCAAAATACATCCCTCTTCCAGTATCATCCCTTTCATCTTGCTCATAATGATCTTTATCTAAACTTTCAAAAACTTTGATAGCATCCATCAAGTCCCCCATATCTTTTACGCGTTCTTTTTCGTCTCGGGGAAATGCGGTTTCAAGACCAATACTGAACTGAGTGAACATTTTTCCGCCCTGTTCAATTATGTGTTCTTCAGGGGCAAGAGTTTTCATAGTCGCTTCGGCTTTTTCGGTCATCTCATTGCTTTTTGTTTCAATTTCATCGAGCATCGAGACTTTCATTGCTTCAATAATTTCAAATTTCTCCAGTTCTTTATCTTGTACTTCTTTTTCTTTAAAGTATTTCTGAAGGATCATTTGAACTCTAGGGCTAGGTTCACTCACTTTCCGTGGTTTTTCAATTATTTCAAAGATTTTATCACGAAATATGATTATCACGATAATACCTGCCAGTAGTAATGTGTAAATTACCAGAATCAGTATCTCTGTCCCGTCCATTGCCATTTTGTTGACCTTGAAAATTCAATTAAGCTTTCTATGTTTATATCGAAATATGGACCTATATTTCTTACCTAGAAAAATTACCCGACAATAATATGTCTCGAACAGAGGAATTTAATCTTGAAAGTTGGTTTAGATAGTATTCATCGCTAAAAATTGCTTTTTGGATCGTTCGAGGTCCTTTATTGGTTTTTTTCCTTTGCAGTAACATCTCATAATTTGAATCCAACGATATAGTTGCATCAAAGACAATATTTTTTACGTAGGTTTCTAGGTTTTTTGCATACTGAGCAATTTGCAATTGTGTTCTAGTCCCCGTAAAAGAGGGGATTCCAAAATTATAAGGATTTTTATGAATATTTCGTAAGCTTCCGCGAGACCCGGTGCTACCAATCATCTGGACTAATTCAGTCAAAACTCCCGAATTCAATACTCCGCACAAATAATAGGCTTCCTCAATGTTATCTAAGATGATATAATATAGCGAATTATCCAACAGGATGGGTTCACGAATTACAGCACTTTTTACAATAGATCCGATGGAATTATGTACTACCATTATTTGGGATTCATTTAATAGCACATTCGTGGGAAATAAGCGACTATTGTAAGTAAAATTATCTTCTAGTGTTTTCATTGAAGCGGAATCTTTTATCCGTTTCCTATATTCGGAATCCAGTAACTGGTAGAATTTTTCTGCTTTAGAATGAAGTTTGGTAGTATTTATGACATTTCTTTTTTTTATGGAATTAGATGCTGATTGAATGGGAATAAAGGCATATTGGATATTAACAAAAGTAAATGGGATTAGGAACTGCGATTTTAAAAATGCATGGATATACTCAGATTCAATTTCTCTTTCTGTGTATGGGGGGTTTGCCCATTGCGGCTTTGATTGTTGCTCCATATCAGGATGAATTGTTAAAATCTCGCCAAATGGTGGTTTTTCCTTTATGACAACCCACCTTCTAGGAACGATACGTAATCCACCTTTAACTTTCTGATAATAGGAAGATTGTTGAGGAGAGATTCCTTGCAAAGCCTCTGGAAGTAAGGAAATGGGATTATATCTACCCACTAAAGGATACTTATTATTTTGTTCGTTTTTAAGATAAATTGGAATCAAATAATCAATTTTTTCAGATCCAGAAAAGCTTCCATCGCTCGAAATATCAAATAAAAGGG
>JAEOUK010000592.1 GCA_016839385.1 Promethearchaeota archaeon | reverse complement strand
CCACTATTACTGCTAAAACCAAGTAAATGATCATATTTCGTTTTATTTTCTTATATCCACCATTTATAGATAATATTCCTTGCGTAAGACCGTTTAGAATGACACACCACGCAATTGCGTGAATTGTTTCTTGATGGAATCCGCGATATAGTAAAATATCCCATCTTTCAGGATGTCCTAACGCAATTTCACCTAGATATCCATGGTAGCCGATTGCTGCTTCGGTTAATACTGCACATAAAAGTAATAATGAACCTCCAACTACTTGTTTTATAACAACATCTCCGACCTTTCCAGTTCGTTCTAGATTCCGGTACATTGAAATCATGTTTCCTGTTGCCGATACCATTAAAAAGAAACCAGCCCATCCTCCAAAAAAGATAGCAGCAAGCAGAATTACCAAGATCATCATCGGTAATTGGTCTAAGGATGCTTCAATGCCACTTTGATCGACCCAACGCATGAGTGTATGAACAAAAACCATCATCCAGATCGCGAAACCACGGAGAAAATCAATACTAGCATATTTTCTTGCCATTTTGAATCATCTTTTTTTATTTTCAAACAAATGTAATAATCTGTTCTGAATAATCTAACCTTTCGAATTAATGCTTTTTATAGGTTCTCTTTTATAATAATTTGAACACATAACCAAATAGTCGCATATCTCTCTCGTAATTAATCATTTAGTTAACTGTTTAAATCATACTATGACTTTACATCAAATTTACCGCTAAGTTCTAAGTAGCTCTCAAAAATTGGGCAAGAATTGTATAGTTATATATCTAAACCATAAGGAAAGGAGATGGGAATCTACATTAGAAACCACGAAAAATTAATTATTTGGACATCAAAGGTTAGTAACATGGAAAAATTATCTCCAAAATACTTGATTATACTTTATATTTTTCAAATTCTTGAAGGGTTTGCTTTTATTGGCCTTAATATTACATTTTTTATATATAACGCTTCAGGGATGGGTAATTTATGGTTAGTTTTGCTTCTGAGTCAACCTCTCGTGGCATTTATGTCTGGAATAATAATATTCTTACCTCTACGTTCAATGATTTTTATGTTCAAAAATGAACCAGATAAAGACCTTATTCGTTGGAAATTTTTACAGAAATTACAAAAACTACCTGCTATGATAATTTTTAACTTAAGTTTCGCCGTTATTCTTATTTTTCTATTTATGCGGATGGTGTTAACTAATTACTATCAACCCGTATCTCTTTATAATTGGGTGATTATATTTCTTGCTGTTACCTTTGTATTATTGATCTTTATACTGATCGGTAGTTCAATAGGCTATCAAGTTCAACTTTGGACAAAGAATAGGGCAGAAAAAAGGAAAGAAATTCCACAGGCAATAATGGTGTCTGTAATTTTATGGTTACTGTTTTTCCCTGTGTACTTTAGCGTGGGTTTAATCAATCAACCTAAATTTGCTGAGGGGATTACACATATCGATCTATTCCAACGGAATGAAGGAGGATATTATACTCATAGAATTCCGTCTTTGGTTGTTATACCTGCCGGTTCTATACTGAATAATTCCGAAACCGTCTCAGAAGATATTATTTTAGCATTCACAGAAGCACGTCAAAATTCTGCATTAGATAATGGTGCAATTGATACTGTAATGAAAAGGAGTCCGGATGGAGGAAATACATGGAGTGATATAATCCTCATAAATCAATGGTCAAGTTTCAAGGATGAAGTTAAATTTGGGAACCCTACTGCTGTATTTGATAATTTCACTGGAAAAGTGATTTTAACTTATACCAATAGCACCTTAGAAAATGGAGAATATCCACTGTTTTATAGATTAAGTGATGATGGTGGTCTAAACTGGTCAGAATCAATCCCTTTAAATTCCACAGTAAAAGGAATTTTAGGTCCTGGGCATGGAATACAAATGAAAAATGAAACCTATGCTGGACGATTAATTATTCCGACCTATAATTCTGGGGGAAGTTTTGTGATGTATAGCGATGATCATGGGGAAAATTGGAATGCTGGTGGAAGTACTGGATATGGAGGAGAGTGCGAGGTTGTGGAATTAGATAACGGTACACTTCACATGGTCCTTAGAACGAAAGTAAAATTAGGAACGAATCATCCCCCGCAACATGTACTATATGCATTATCTAATGATGGAGGTTTAACCTGGTCAGAAATATTAGAACATCCTGAAATTCCCACTCCAATTGTAATGGGCTCGGTAGCTGGGACAGAGAACGGTACCATCATTTCCTTCCCTGATAGCTATTATTCTCGAGTAAAGATGACAATCTACTTATCGGATGATGACACTGAATCTTGGGACTATAAAAAAACAGTGTATTATGGTCCTTCAGGATATTCACAACTAGCAACTTTGTCTGATGGCAGCATAATTTGCATGTTTGAATATGGACGAGTTCAATACTCAGATAAAATAGCATTCGTGAAATGCAGCGTTGATTGGCTCACAAACACATAAAAATATTTTTAAAAGAAAAAAAGAGGAAAAATTTCTTACAAACTAATTCCAAAGATAAACATCATTCCAATTAAGATTGCTGCTGCTAATACCACTCCAAAAATTGAAACAATCAATCCTGTTAAACTATATTTATTTTTTCCTTCGGTTTTTATCGCAGTCCTTGCAACACCAAGAGATATTAACGAAACTGGTGCAATCAATAATCCCATCCAACATAACTTAGCAGATAATTTAGAATCAACCAGTTCTTTACGAGGGATGTGTTCTTCTCTAACTATATCTATCCACTCGGGATTTACTAATGCTTTTTCCACGTTTAATCTTTCTGCTTTCCAAAATGGTTCTCTACCGCGTTGTTTAGCTTCTTTTCGTTTAGATGGAATAAGCAGATTTGATGATTTGGCTAAGAACCACTCAAATCCGAATGCGAAATGCACTTTTTGCCATAACCATAGGATTAACCAGTATAGCAGCAGTAACAAACCCATTTGGAACCAAATTCCATAGACTCCAAATGAATCTAAGCCAAATTCTGGAAAAAGCATTCCGTTTCTTGAGTAAAGGAAATCGCCTCTCTTGTCCATAATCGGAATCAATGGTCCAAT
>JAEOUK010000591.1 GCA_016839385.1 Promethearchaeota archaeon | reverse complement strand
CTAAACCTCCGAAACAAACTGCAGCAGCTTCTTCAAATGAGATATTTGGAGGTTTTCTTACTATTGCCCAATTTTCTGGTAGACATATATATTCTGCATAACTTCCAAATTTTAGATCAGATGATGCAAATACCTCATCATTTTCTTTGAATTTTTTTGTATTTTTTCCAACCGATTCAATTACCCCTGATAATTCCATTCCCAGTATTTTTACTCTTTTTGGTCGCAATAATCCATTAAAAATTCTTGCTATCGGAGGATCAGCTTTACGCATACGCCAATCTCCTGATGTCACAGTTGTTGCATTAATTTTAATAAGCACTTCATTATCCTTAGGGGTGGGTTTTTCAATTTCTTTAATTTGTAGAACATTCGGAGGTCCGTATTCTTCATATACTATTGCTTTCATCTTCATTTTCTGTGAGACCATTTTTGCTGTTTTCATTCATATTTATCTATTAATTTTCTCTATTCTTCTTCTAATACAATTTGCAGAACACTATCTGAGAATATCCTTATTTTGTTGAATGTTCCCTCTTCGAGATTCAAATTCGTCGTGTTTAGGTTGAAATACATGAAAGGAGGTGAAATCATACCAAATGACATAGAATTTCTGATATTTTCCTCCCAATCTGCCATCCTTGCTTTAATACTAGTTGTAATACAAAAACCTGATACTTTTTTAAGCTTGAATTGCATTTGATCCGAGCTCTTCTGAAAGTTTTTCAACCAGTTCTTGATTTCTATACTGGGGTTGTTTTCAATTATAACATCCCCGATAATAAGAAAATCTGGCTTCTCTTCAATCAAGAACGCTGGATCTATTTTATTCGCCTCTCCTACAGACACATCAAGATGATTTTCTAAACGATCTTGTAACATCTCAGCAATCACTCGAGTTAGTCCAATTCCATCTTTATAGATAATCCATAATTTCATTTTCTTCTCTCCTCCCTATTTTCTCAACAGTTTATTGTAAAATGTGTGAATTTTATGTATTCTGAGTTACCTCAATAGTATTTTCTTTATGTTTGGAATTTCTCCAAATTTGTTTCTCTTTTATTCCGATCAAATATCCAATACCGGGAACTATCTTATTGATCTGTCTAACAATCTCATAAATTCCCAAACAGAATACTGCATTTATTAGCATCAAGATAGCCATCTCCAATCCAGGATTCATAGGGTTTCGAATGAGATAATATCCCACTAAAATTTCTAAAGGTAAATGTAAGATATATACCGACATACTTGCTTTTGAGAAATACTTCAATCCTCTAGTAGGTTTATTTAGATACTTACTTGCAAGACCAATCAATCCTAATACAAATAACCATGCTCCCATGTTTCGGACAAATGACATGTACTCTTCCATAAAAAATGTCCAAAGTACAAGTAATACAATCCCAAATGATAACATCCAAATCCAATTTTTCTGTAATTTCTTAATGTTTTCTGTATTGTTTGCCAGCAATATTCCGTAGATGAAGAAAAGAACTTCATTCCACTGAAATACAGAAAAAATAACTGATAGATTTCCTATGGTGTTTAACGCTGGAATATATTTAATTAAAACAGCACAAGATACCCAAAATATTACTAATGCAGGATTTGTGAGGATTTTTCCAATTGGACTAGTTTTATGCTGAATATTTTCAGATTTGCTTGATATTCCCGAGATTAAAGCGCCTGTAATAATGCTGAAGATAAATAGAACCGAAAGAAACCATAAATGAGAAACATTTATGCTTCCCAAACCTCCTGTTGTAATACTCCCTAGTCCCAACCACCAATTTTGGTAAAATATACCAAAACTGGGCAAATCCGGATAAATGGGATTAAAAAATGGAAATTCTTCATAGATAAAGAGAGTACTATACCAACCCATTATCGCATTCAACAAGAACAATCCAAAGATTAGAGGAATCCCCAATCGTAATATTCTTTCCACAGTAAACTTCCCAAACGTGCGTTTTCGAAGGGAGAATACCATACTGAAACCAGCAAGTAAGAATAGGAGCTGCATGTGCCATGGATTAAAAAATTCAAATATAATACTAGCCCATTCATAGAACTCCTCATTCCAGATGAGAAAATTTATTCCAGGACCCATAGCATTCGTTACATAGGATATAATTACATGGAAGGGGATTACCAAAAATACAGCGATCACTCGAAGGTAATCCACCCACCATTCTCGATTCAATTGTTGTTTTCCTATTTTTACTTCTTGATTCAGTTTTCTTCGCCTTTTTTATGATTTTTTCTGGATTTCATGAAGAATTATACCAATAACATAGACTATTACGCTGATAGCTAAGAGAATAGACAGCTTGACAAATATCGGACCAGGATTTGTTAATAGCTCACCTGCAAATAGTGATCCAGTTCCAGTCATTGCATAATAACTTGGGAAAATCCACGCGAAACTATCTGCTCCAATAAACGCTGGCGGTATAAAAGTAGCGAATAATTGCTGAGGTACTATGAAAATGAATGCTAAACCGCCAGCAGCTCCTGCTGTTTTTGAGAAGCTTGCAGTAATCAATCCAAATCCAACAGAACAGAATGTAAGAATCACTAAGAATAAGAGTACTAATAAATAACTCCCGATTCCAATGATTGGTCGAAAACCCACAGCATATCCAATTCCAAATCCAAGGATGAATTGAATTATAGGTTTGATTGTGTACGATATCATTTGGGCTAGGATATATTCTGCTGATGTTAAAGGGGTAGTATTGATTCGCATTTGGATTCCTGACTCCTTTTCGGCAGTAACTGAAGCAGCAGCATCGTAGATTGTTAACAAACAAGCGTATGCTAAGAATCCTGGAAACATTATCTCAAAAATACTATACATCGGATCCCAACCATAATTGTTATCCATTAACAATCCAAATAATAGGATCAATGCAGGAACTAACAAAATCGTGAATATTAATGATAATGGATCTTTTAGTTGGCGTTTTATTTCCATCTTAACTATAGTGAAAACTCGTCTTAAGCTCATTTTTACATTCCCTCCAACAATCGTCTTCCGGTGATTTTAAGAAATACACCTTCGAGATCTTTTACATTATGCTCTTGAATAAGATCTTGAGGAGAACCTAGAGCGATAATTTTTCCATAATCGATTATAGCGACTCTATCGCACAAAGCTTCTGCCTCTTCAATGTAGTGAGTTGTTAAGATTATCGTTTTATTTTGTTGCTTAAGTTCTTTTAAAAAGTCCCACACTTTACGTCTAGCGCGAGGATCCATTCCAACTGTTGGTTCATCTAAAAACAAGATCGCAGGATTAGAAATTAAAGCCACAATTAAACTCAATTGTCTCTTCATACCGCCACTATATCCTTTTACATTCCGTTTTCGATCATCATACAATCCAAGCATCTTCAAAAGTTTCTCTGCTCGTTCTTTAATTTCGTTTTTTGGTATTAAGTGTAGGTCTCCAAAAAACTCAATATTTTCAATCCCGGATAAGAATTTATACAAAGAAAACTCTTGAGGACATACACTGATTAGTTCTTTGACCTTTTGAAGCTCTGATTTTATATCATATCCTCCTACTGTAGCTGAACCTCCTGTTGGTCTTGTATTACCAGTCAGCATTTTAATAGTAGTGGTTTTACCTGCTCCGTTTGGTCCTAAGAGCCCAAAAAATTCTCCGTTTTTAACATGAAATGATATTCCATCAACAGCTTTTACTGTTTCCATTCCACGCTTGCCTTGAAAGTGCTTTTCCAAGTCTTGAAGATCAATAGAATAATTTTCAAGACCGGATTTTACATGTTCTTTTGATTCTGTCATAATTTCACTCTCTATTGTGGTTTTTTTGTGAAAAATTAAATCCTTTGAGAATAATCCACACCGCAAATACCATTTCTTGAACACCGATTGGAATAGCTAGATAGGTTCGAAGATCAATCACAAAAATCTCCAATAAATAAGAAACAATCATTAAAACTGCTCCAACTAATCCCCAAATGGATAACCACCTAGGAATGCTTCGAGATCGGACTAAATTTAGGTTTAGAACCATAGCGGATGAAGCAAATATTAATCCAGGACCTAATAAAAAGATCCAATCACGAGCAACTAGCAAAATATTACCTATTGTTTGGTAGTAGGAATCCGCTGGGGAACCTGCATCTATGTATTCTTGACTTAAAGGAATCAATGTCAACAAAATAATGGTAGCCATAAAGGTGCTTATCGCTTCAATAAATCTTAATCCGAAAAACCAACGTGCACTTACTTCGTTGTGTTTTTTCAATACTGAATATAACATAATAGGAATTCCGAGTACTGATATTGTCCAAATTAATTCCAAGAGCATTCCCACTAGCACTAAAGATACCTTTGTGTCCATAAGAGCTAAATAATCAGAGGTAGTGTCTAACAGAAATCCAAGAAATGGATAGGTTAGAATCGAGGATG
>JAEOUK010000102.1 GCA_016839385.1 Promethearchaeota archaeon | reverse complement strand
TCATTCGTATTTTTCACAAATTGATTTTTTTCCTTCACTTCTTTCTCTTGAATCTCTCGAATTTCATTTGTGATATCTAGAACTGATTTTGTATTTGCATATTTTATCACATGAGTGATAGGAACCTTTTTTCCAGAAGTTGTAGTTCTTTCTACTAATGCTCTGACATGTACATTTTCAAAAATGATGAGTTTATTACGCTTAAGTCGATAAGCTTGCACTTCTTTATGTTTCATTACAGCTTGGGCTATACATTTGATGAGCCACCCAGTAAATGATAATTTAATGCTTTTTTGAACCTCAATCAATGTTATTTTTTCTCTAGCTTTTTGCACATCCAATTCAATTAGTCCAAATACCGAAGCAGTGTTAATGGTAACTTCATAAGCTTCGCTAAGCATTTGACGTACCTTAGAAAATTCTTTAATTTTAAACGGTCCGAGTTCTTGCATATTCTATCTCACCTATTGTTTCAATTAAAGGGAAAATATTCAATCGGGATTAATAACAATTCTGTAGTCATTACAATATTCAAAAAATTTGACCAAACCGTTCAGAAGCCGTATCTTTTAGGTCACCGAGTATTTCATCACATACTTGTAAAAATGGAACGAATTTTTCGGTTTCTATTCTGGAAGTATATAAAGCATCAGGGAATTGCGATAGAAATCGATCTTGTATCTGTTCCATCAATTCCGTGAGATATTTAACATTAATTTTTTTATCTGCAATGCAATAAAAAATGAGTTCTGGAGGATTCTCAGTATCTTTGGGGATATTTGGGCTTATAATTACTAACTTGTATCGTTTAAAATTAAAAGAACTGATGTGTTGATCTAAAACAGACCTACTCATTGATAATATTGCTCCAAGTAATGAATTACGTAAATCCGGATCACCTTTTAATGTATTCTGGGAATCCTTTAATGCATATTGCTTATACAATACAGATATCCCATTTAGAATGATACCGAACTCCAAAACTTTCATTTATGAATGCAACTCTAATTATCTCTACTTTCTAGATACAATTACATATTAAAATAGTTTCAGAGGTGTGAAGATCCCATGTGGATCTTGGTTCATTTTTTTCCAAATCTGTTATCTATCTAAAGAAAAGTATCATTTGTTTCTCATTTTTTTTCAGTTATTACTTTTTAAAATTTATATTTTTAAATCAGAAAGATCCATTCCATAGGTATGAAATTTCGAAAATTCTTTCTAATTACAAGTGTGATGATTTTTTTTATGATGCAATTTATTTCCATCGAGAATCAAGTTACTTTTATTCCTCTAGCCCAATCTGACAACACACTTAATGTAGATGGATTTTATCATAACACTCGAGAGGGGTCTTATCGTTCTCCTGGATTTGGGACCATTCAAGGATATAATAAAACTGGAGCAGTTGCTGCGGGTACAAATGTTACATTACGATTTAGAACTTTACAAGGAGATGCGACTGAGGTGCGTATAATTACAAGAGGAAAATCTCCTGTATTTAATATTAACATCTCTATGCAAATTTATGAAAGTAAGGAGGGATATGACTACTGGCACGGATCATTTCCAATTCTAAATGATCCTAACGAATGTTCATATTATTTTGAAATAATTGACGGAACTGCTAGATCTTATTATATTGATGATATCATTACTGATAATGTAGGTGGTTTAAGAGCCCCATCTTCAACGATAGCGAATCCTTTTCCTATTATTGTCTATAAATCTGATTTTCAAACTCCCTTATGGCATCGCAATCTCAGTGTAGCATATCAAATCTTTATCGACAGATTTTTTAATGGTGATCCATCAAATGACGCTGTTGGAGATGGGGAATCTGGTGATGTTTTATGGTATGAATGGGATAAATCAGGAAATGGAGCAATGGATGCAGGGGAAGATCGTATATATGCAACCCAAAAACCATGGAGTGATACATCTCCCGGTCTATATGATTTTTATGGAGGAGATTTGCAAGGAGTTTGGAATAAAATCGATTATCTTAAGAATGAACTGAATGTCGAAATGATATGGTTTAATCCGTTTATGGAAGGTGCTGATAATCATGGGTATTCAGTAGATAATTACTATGCAGTAGATCCTAATTTTGGTATTATTGAAAACAGAAGTGATGGACGAGTGTTTAATAATATTTCAGGGGGACTTACTCTATTTGAAAATTTTGCAACTGCTTTAGAAGATTCTGGCATTAAAATTATCGCGGATATGGTATTAAATCATGTTTCTGCTCAAAGTGAATACTTTCAAAGATTTGAAAATCCTGATGTAGAAGATTCTCCAAGTGGCTTTACTGTACCTGATTATTATCCCTCATTCGATGGAGCGTATGAGAATTCTAGCTCTGATTATTATGATTGGTTTCATTTTACCACTTATAACCACGACTATGACAAATTTGATGGACAATATGATCATATCCCCGTTTTGCAATATGATCAGACTCCAGAAATTGAACAAGAATTGATAACCGGAATGAATTCTGTATTTACTTTTTGGTCCAATCTTGGTGTAGATGGTTTTCGATTAGATGTAAACCAAGATTATCAAGATAACAATGAGTCTCGATATGTAAATAAAATTATTCGGGATAAAGTAAAAAGTGACAATCCTGAGAGCGTTATAATAGGAGAAGTATGGAATTCTTTGTTAGGACCCAAATATCATCAAGGGAATATGCTAGATGGTATGCAAAACCAAGAGTGGATGTGGAAAACAAGATTGTTTGTTCATGAAGCTATGAGTCCAAAAAGCTATGCGAATTTCTTATTGATGATGCAGGAATTGTATCCCTCTGAAGCTAGAAATAGCATGTGGTCCACTTTGGGAACTCATGATACAAACCGGATTTTCACTGCAGTATTTGGCATAGTTCCAGAAATGAAAAATGCTATTGTGCTACAAATGACGCTGCCAGGTGTTCCAATTGTATATTATGGTGATGAAATTGGTATGCATGGTGGAAGTGATCCCAACAATCGAAAACCATTTTTGTGGAATTCTGAAGATCAAAACCAAGAAATTTTTCAATTCTACAAACAGATGATAGGGTTGCGAAAAAATCAGAATTCATTACGACTAGGCGGATTTGAAATCTTGGAGAGTTCAGATGAAAATATTTTGGTTTATGCACGTTTTACAGATAATCCAACTGATGATGTTGTGATTGTAGCAGTAAATAAATACAGTTATGATTATGAGACCACGATCAGCTTAGCAAATCTACCTATTGGAAGGAGAGGAAATAAGTTGAAAGAATATTTCACTGGAGATACATATCGCATTGATGGAAATGGTCAAATTAAATTGATGGTTCCAACCGATTCCGCTTTAATATTAATAGGCAAACTGACCGAAACACCAACGATCGAAGGTTTCTCCATAGGTTTAATCCTTACGTCAGGATTCATAGGAATTTGCTTTGCGATGCTAGGTATTCGCATGAAAATCAAAAAAGTCAAAATCTAACTCTTTTTTGTTTATTGATTAGTTACTTTTTTTTGTAACTATTAAGCCCATTTTTAAATAAAAATTCTTCACTACCTATTGCATTAAATGGAAGATTACTATTAGAGATGTACAAATTATTATTTTGCTTAAATTACTTGATAAATACGTGAGTTAAAATGAAAGAATTCAAGGTTAAGGGTTCTTATTATGATATTGGCATTAAGAATGGAGAAATAGTGAAATTTTATATTGATGATGGTTATCCACCAAAGTTTTCACAAGAGAATCTTGAAAAATCAAAGACTTTTGAGAAAGTTATTGCTGATTATTGTCCAGATCTATTAGATGAATTTAGAGGAATGGCAGAAAGTTCCGGAGTTGATTATCAATCAATAGTAGCCTTTGAAGCTACACCTTACCGTCTTGATCCACATTGTCTTGTCATTGGAATAGCTAGTGAAAACACTTCTAAAAGAAGACCAATACTCTTTCAAAATCATGAATGGTTAGAAGAAGATGGTGATTATCTTAGCGTTATGACGTCCAAACCGAATGGAAAGCTTGCCAGTTATGGTTTCACTTTTGATTGGTCATTACTGTCTAGGTATGGTGGTATTAATGAAGCAGGATTAGCACTAACCTCAACGGCAGTTTCCTTTACAAATTCTGGTCCGGGAATAATGATAAATATAGCACAAAGGTGGATTTTGGATAATTTTAAAACAACCGAAGAAGCAGTGGAATTTTTGGCAGAAATTCCCAAAGTTTGGGGGGTAAATTACCTTGTTATTGATAGGAACGAAACCATTGCTAAAGTTCAAGTAAACGGTGATAAAACAGTTACATCTTATTCAGATAACGGTTTTGATATGATAACTATTAGATATCAAGATGAAGATTTACACAAAATTGTTGAGCAAGAAACTCCTGATAGATTCAGCGATGCTGCTAAAAGAGAAACTTTTCTAGGCAAGTGGTTCGCAGAAAATAAAGGAACAATAAATGAAGATAAAATTATTGAGCTGATGAAAGATTGCAATAATGGATTACATTATCATACTAAGGTGGATTATGGAACTCTTGGAACCTGTTGGACTTGGATTATTTCTCCAAAAGATAATGATGTAATAATTGGCACTGGTGCTCCATGTAAAAATCCATTCAACCCATACAAAATTGATTTCTCATTTAGTGATTAAAAACTTATAGTGAATAGTCGCTTTTGTGGAGCTCTAATAAAAATAGGAGATATTTTCTGTATATTTTAAGAAATCATTCAAATTTATTGAAACTCAGTAAAATTGTTCATGAATTCAATTTTACAATATTCAAAGAGTGGAATTTATATCCAATCCAGTTATTTGATCTTTATTTGGTACATGTTAGTGGAGAGAACAAGTGATATGATTGATAAGGATTCATTAGAAATTAAACCTACCCTAACTAAGCCAAAACGAATTTTTGGTATAGATTCCATTAAAGGATTTGGAATTTGGTTTATGATTTTGATGCATTGTCTTATGCAGCAAGAAGCTGAAGGCCAGACCAGTCTTTTCATAAACACCATTACAAAAATTTCTCCTTGGTGGTTTCCTTTGCTGCTTCCGATTGCAATTTTATCTACTTGGGGTCCTTTTTTTGCTTTTGCATACGTAACAACATTATCCTATCAAATTCTGCATCTGATTGACACAAAACCCGAAGATGTAACAAAATTTGTACTAAAAAGATTACTTATTGGAATTTTAATTTTAATAGTGAGTAGGTTGATGCAAGGTCTATTATCATACCGATTTTTCGAAAAAGGTTACTTTGAGTTTCCTCGTATTGGTGTCTGGCAACAAGCTGAAGTTCTTGATCTTATTGCATGGAGTGGTTTTCTTGTTCCCTGTATTATCTGGTTATTATATGGGGGATTGAGAATTAAGAATCCATATTTTCTCATGATATGCTTAACAGTGAGTATTGTTTTGTGGGTTGGAATCTCTCCAACATTATGGGACCTGGGAGAACTAAATATCCTTCCATGGTTGGAAGGTCGAAGATTATTTTTTGTTCGGTATTTAGTGCGAAAAATGATCCGAGGTCGATTTCGAATGTTTCCAGTAATGGCGTTTGGGTTCCTAGGAGGTATCTATGGTACAATGTTGCAGCAAAATTTCTCATTTCGGAATATATTTCTAACCACACTGTCGATTTTTGGATTATCACTTATTTTTTTTACTGTTTGGCATTTTGCGATTCAACCAAATTGGTATTTGAATTTCGCTTCAGAAGAAGTTCCGATCCCTCTAACAATTGCAAATTTGGGATTAATGCCTTGGCTCGTACTAGTATTCCTCCACAACCAGGATTTTGCCAAAACAGAAAAAAAACGAGTTCGAGCAGCAAAGAGAACTACGTGGTGGAGGAGGTACTCCCTTATTTCTTTAACTGCTTATTCGATAGGATCGGAATTTGCACATCGGATTTTTCATTTTTTCAGAGATTTATGGGGATATTCTGTAGATCGAGTAGATCCAGGAGATCCCTCTACTTTTGTATTTGCGTGGAACGTTTGGCAATTACTCGCTTTTATTGCAACTATGTGGGTATTTTGGGAGGTACTATTGCGGTTATGGGAAAAAGTAAATTACGCACTTTCGGTGGATTGGGTTCTTGTGAAAGTCACTCAGTTATTAAGCGGTCAAAAAATGGCTCGATTGAATCTTAAACCAATTATTTATGGTCCCAATCAATTTCGTAAGGAATACCAGAACAAAGAAACTGGTAATGTTTAAGTTATTAAACTTGATTTGAATCTACTATTTTAGCATGATTTCGTCTATCAGCCAGTCGAAAGGAATGCTCTCTAAAGTTGATTCAAAGTGCAGAGCTCC
>JAEOUK010000101.1 GCA_016839385.1 Promethearchaeota archaeon | reverse complement strand
GCTCCATTCATCATTAATGCCATGGAAACCGATATACCGTTTCGTTTTAACGGAAATTTACTCAATAAAGAGGCTAGTCTTATTACTAATCTACCTAAAGGATGTTGCGTTGAAGTCCCAATATTTGCCGATAATCATGGACTACACCCTGAAGGAGGAATTGTGTTACCAACAGTATGTCAAGGGTTGTGTACTTCAAATATTATGGTACAAAAAGCGGCAGTTGAAGGCGTCCTCGAAATTAATCGAGAAAAGATCTTTCATGCAATATTACTCGATCCTAATACTGCTAGTGTATGTTCAACGATACAAATCCACGATATGGTTGAAGAAATGTTCGAGGCTCAAGCAAAGTGGATTCCTACATTTTAGTATTTATCTAAGCACAAATATGAATGAATTCTTTAATGATATGGAGATTTTTTCTTTAGGTTTCAAAGTAGCTGAAAAAGCTGCAAAAATGCAAGATTTCTTTGAATCAAAAGAACTTAGAATTATTGATAAAGATGTCCTCATCAGTGGTATTATGCTAAAATCTTATCCAAAAATGAAAAAAATTTTGAAAAAATTCAAGGAATAGAGATACTAAAATATTAATTCTTAATAAAATAGGTTTTTTAAATGGACAGCGGTAACTTTTTTATGGTTTCGAAAATTTTCTTTCTCAAATTCATACAAGACAAACAAAAAAATAAAGTGAAAAAAATTTGAGTAAAACTCTAACTAAAAAAGATTTGAAACCGATTGAACGCGATACACCTAAGTTCCAAAAGGTAAAAAAGTTTGGTTGGCTGATACGATTACCAATTCTTAAACAACTCTATAGAAAAAGAGAACATCCACGCGGATATGATGTAGAAGCAGCACAAATCATTCCCATGAATCTTCGTGTGGGCAATTACGAAAGCGAAGCAATTCCACTCAAACTAATGGATTATTTTATTGACAAAGCTGGAACGATTGTTCTTGTACAATGTCCATGTAGAAAGACAGCTGGTTGCAAAAATCACAATATAGATCTCGGTTGCGTGTGGATGGGAAATGGTGCAGCAAATTTAGATTTAAACAACCTCCCTGGAGGATCAGAAGGTCGATTTGCAACTAAAGAGGAAGCTAAAGAACATGTTCGAGCCGCGCTTAAGGATGGCTTAGTCCCTGCCTTAGGAAAACTTAGAGGGGATGCCAAGGTTTATAATGTATTAGAATTTGAAGATGAGTTCATGAATTTCTGTTTCTGTTGTTCTTGTTGCTGTGTTACAGCCGGGATGAAATATGGAAACTCTGATTATAAAAAATATATAAAACGGATGAAAGGAGTAACGGTAACCACTGATCCCGAGAAATGTACGGGGTGTGGAGAGTGTTTTAAAGTATGTATCTATGATGGATTAAAAATGGTAAAAGGTAAATCAGTACATACAGATAATTGCATAGGGTGTGGTCATTGTGAGTTAGTGTGTCCTAACGGTGCGATTTCCACAAATTTTGACGAAAATATAGATATAGATGAAGTAGTGGACGAAATAATTGAACGCTATGAAAAAATCGTAGACATTTCGGGCTAAAAGTAATTCTTCTTAGAAAAATGAAATTAAAAACAAAAACTAATTGAAAAGGCAAATCAAATGAGTGTAAAAGAACAATTAAATAAACTACCTGACGATATGCTAAAAAAAGGAATGATGAAGAGAATCCTAGAACAAGAAATCGATATTTCAGATGAAGTATACCAAAAAAGTTTTAAAGAAACATATAAGGTGAATTTGGATGTTTGTGGAGAAATAGGTTACCAAATCTTTGAACCAACGAAATACTCCTACAAAGAAGGAGAACACCTCGAAGATCCCGATGTTAGCATTATATTTGAAGACATGGATTATGTCAGAAAAATGCTACAAGGTGAAAAAGTTGGCACTGAATGGGGAAGAGATTCTAAAAATGTTCGACACATGAATAAAAAAGATATTATTATCACTACTCAAATGGGAACGGATAAGAGAAATGCACAAGTTTTACTTGCTAAAATTCCCATTTTTCACCAAGCTCTTCTAAACTTTGGAACCAGCCGTTTAACTCTACCATTACGTGATGAGCCAGAACCTATTGGCCCTGTTGAAGAAGGGGAATTAGAATCACTTATGAAAAAGATGCTGAGCGAATCTGTGGATGTCAGTGATGAAACCTACCAGAAAAACTTTCAAGGTCAGGTTATGAAAGTAAATTGGAACATAAATGGAAACCTTGCTTATCAAATCTTTGAGGAAACCAATTATTATTTTGAATTTGGCAAGAATATTGAAGACGCAGACATCAATATTGTAATCGAAAATCCAGATTACGCCAAACGATTTCTCCTTGATCTTCCAACTAACTATGCTCCCGGTTTGGATGATGATCAAAATCTCATCATCTATATTAAGATCCCCCTCTTAAGCTTAAGTTTTAAGAATCCAAATGAAAGCCGATATTCTCTAGTTAGATTGCCCTTTTTCCGTGCTATGTTGAGAAATGAGGCACCAACTCCAATGGATGAGAAAAAGGATGAACGAGAGAATTATGGACACTATATTCCTGTTAATCTTCCTATGGGTGATTTTGAAAATGAAGTTGTTCCATTTAAAGTATTAGAACACTTTATCAACAAAGCGAGTAATATTGTTCTCCGAACATGTCCATGTCGAGAGCGCTGGGAATGTAAAAATCACTCCATAGAATATGGATGCATATTCATGGGAGACGACACCAAAAATATGGCGCTTTCTCCTGACGAAGGTTATGTCGCAACAAAAGAACAAGCTCTTGAGCATGTGAGAAACGCAATTGTCGATGGATTGGTACCCCTTCTGGGAAGAAATGTTGGGGAAGCAGAAAATGGCCATGGAGTGAGAGATACGGGCAGATTTTTATCTGGATGTTTTTGCTGCGAATGCTGCTGCATAGGAGTTAAACTTGCTGAATATGGAGGAGCCTCAGCCATGGGAGGTGAAAGTGGTGGAAGTATGGAAGGTTGGAAAGTTAGGGTCGACTATGAAAAATGCATTGGTTGTGGTGAATGTGTAGAAGCCTGTCCTTACAATTTTAGAAAAGTTGTTAATGATAAGATAGCAGTAGATCCCGACAGATGCGTAGGTTGCGGAAGATGTGTAAACAGATGCCCAGAAGGAGCTGTATC
>JAEOUK010000590.1 GCA_016839385.1 Promethearchaeota archaeon | reverse complement strand
TCTTTTTATTGCAATAAGTGAACCTAATCCCTGCAGCGGAATCAGTACAATCATGGTGTATACAATTGCTTTTTGTGCAAGTGCAGCGAGAATTCTGCCATCAAAGCTATAATAGTCAGGACCGCCAAACAAGAACCATAAGTATACGCCCATTGCAATAGAGAATAGAATCAATAGGTAGCCAAAGATGTTTGGATATGTCTTTTTCATGAAGATTGGAATAAAAAATATAGTACTATATCCCATCGAGACAGGAAACGCGAAGAACACGAATAATACATGTGGTCCCAATAGGATATCCCATGGAGTCCAAGCAATCCCAATAAATCCCAAGGCTGATAATGCTGCAATTATTGACGCAACAATCGCAAATCTATATTGAATAGTTTTCTTCTGAAAATAACTCGGTAAGGTTATTGCATAAAAGAAAAAAGAAACACCTACTAGTGTCAATGCAATACACCACAGAATTGCAGAAGGGATATTCGATAATCCTGTTTCGGTAGTTAACATGCCAAGATCACTAAAAAAGTTAATATCGAATCTGTAATGGGTTGATGGAAACAGAACTCCATCTACTGAAAAACCACCAGGGAACAAGAACATCGCTATTGTCGTCAATATCACAAAAAGAATTGGGGTGACAATCACACTTATTGCTGCTATTTTTTTCAATTTATTGTTCATAATTCATCAAATCCTTTCGCTTCTTTAATAAAATTAATGATCCAAATGCTTGAGTAGGAAGTAAAATCATTATAACATATGCTACTACTTTTTGTGCCACTACATGAGTAGTTCTTCCTGGAAAGGATTCATACGGTGGTGCAAACACCGATAAAAGAGCATAAACGATTATCAATAATATATATCCCATAGATAAATACCCATAAATATTTGGATAGGATTTTTCTTTTAGCACTGCTAAACCGAAATAAAGGCAATAAAACATAGAAATTCCAAAACCGATTAATACGCTGACATTATGAGCGATTGGAAATACATCCCAAGGAGTGAAAGCAACACCTATAAATCCTAATGAAGAAATCACTGCAAAAATTACTGATAGAAATGCATATTTTTTTTGTTTGGTATTTTTAGGAAAATACGATGGCAAAGAAATCGCATGGATGATAAATGCGATTCCTACTAAGGTCATTCCAAGGCAAAAGAGAATGCTAGAGGGTAAATTGTCCCATCCTGTTGCAGTTTTTAACATACCCAAGTCGCTGAGAAAATTTTTATCAAATTTATAATGATTGGGGTAAAATATCATCTCGTCAATCCCATATCCACCTGGATACAAGATCATCGCTATAGTGGATAAAATGAAAAACAGAATAGGGGTTATAAAAAGGCTGATCGCTCCGAATTTTCTGAAAGAATCCCTCATTACATCATATAGTTAGAATTCTTTTTAATGAACTTCGGAAAATTAGGTTTCAAAACAAGAATACTTTTCGTGAAATATCGATTTCACGACAAAATGTAATACTGTAGTGTATATCTAAATGACATTTAGATGTCATTATAAAAAATCTTCTTGAGGAAAATAAAAAAATAAAAAAAATTATGATAGGGTAATATCTACAGCTTCTGCTAACGGGTCTTTAATTTTCAATGTAAAATTCAATAGCCCATTGGAACATTTAGCGTCAATTGATTCTGGATCAACTTCCCATGGAAAATACCGACTTAGTGTGTATATCCATTTTCTATCCTCTAGTTCTCTTGGTGCTTCCAAATGCATCAAATCTGGCAATACTTTAAGAGATACTTTTGCTTTATCCACACCTGGAAGATGAATCTCCAATTCTAGTGTTCGATTTTCTCGATTGAGTCTGCTATAGTACCTTGGAGTGATTCTGAAAGTCGGTTTACTTTCTTTTTCTTTATCGATTATTTTAGAATCTTCTGCTTTTGCCATTTTTGTTCCTCCTAAAACTTAATTTCCTTAGCTCCTGACAATGGGTCTTTAATATGAGCAGTAATTTTCAGTAATCCATTGTAGTATTTTGCTGTGGTTTTCTCGGGTTGAATTTCTACTCCCCAAGAGTAATTGGCTGCGTATTCTATTTCATCTCGTGGCGCACTTAATGAAAACCATGTTGGAAGTGCTTTTAAGGATATATTTTCCTTACTAACTCCTGGTAATGCAATCTCTATCTCTACTGTGCGTTTAGAATAATCAACATAGGTTGAAATATCTGGATATGCACGATATTTTATTTTATGTTCTTTTTTCTCTGCTACTTCAGATTTATCTTTTTTCTTTTCAATCATTGCCATTTTTCATCATCCTCCTTATTCGATTGGCACCTCATACGCATGATCTAAAGGATTCATACGTTTGAATTCGGCTCGTAATAGACCTTCTTTGTATTCAGCTTTTGCTGTATTTGGCTCAATATCGATATCTAAGCCCAAATCTAAATCGTACATGATATCATCCCGGCGAGCTCGGAGTAAAAAGCGATCTTGCAATGCTTTCATTTCAATATTTTTTCGATCCACGCCTGGAATAACCACGCGGATAATTATCTTGTCGTCTTCAGTCCAAGCGGTAAACCTGGGAGTGATTTTTGTTAAGTTCTCAATTTCTTTTACTTCCTTATTTACTACATTTTCATTCTTTGTTTCTGACATTGTTATCATCTCTATTTATTTAGTTAACTTTTAGTTGACAAATAAAATTTATTATGATCTTTTCATCACTCACTATATTTAAAGATTACTCTTTAGTTAACTAAAAGTTTCCAATCATATAGGGATAAAATAAAAAGTCTTAGTTCGAATTATATTTTTCCCACATCAAAATTGCCATGTTTTCAAAAATTTGTTCTATATTGATGTTTTCTTTTGTACTGATTTCTAAAACACCAGCACACCCTCTGGATTTTCCAAATTTTATGCTTTCCTCTTTTAATACAGATCTTTCATTTTCTAGATCTAATTTCGTACCTACTAGCATAATTGGAATGTAAGGATCATCATTTCGAAAAACAGGCAACCACTCGTCAAGACTATCAAGAGTTGATTTATCTGTGATTGAATAAAGAAACATTACACCATTAGCTCCTTTCATATAACTTTTATTTAGATACTGTAGTGTTTTTTCGGTGATAAAATCCCAAATTTGCAGCCTAACAGTTCCTAATTTTTTAATTATCATATCCTTTATGAAGAAATCTACTCCAATTTTCATTTTCATATCTTTTTCAAAGAATTTAGAACAGAAATTTTGGATTAAAGCGGTTTTTCCTACACCTTTATCCCCAGCAACTACCAATTTAAATATATGATCAAAAGAAATGAGGACCACCTATTATTTTCATATCAAATTACTCCTTAAATTACTCATTGTTTTATTCGTCAAGATTAATATCTCAGTATTTGTCAAAGCAGAAATTGAAAAAATAGTTTTAAGATTTTTGAACAATCCTTTAATCAAATTTAGCAATCATCGATGTATGAAACAAATTTCTCGAACTATTTTGATTGTCAAAAGAATCTACGACATACTTGTTCCATCGGGAAAAATTCTACAAGATTTAGATAAAAAATACAAATTTAATGAT
>JAEOUK010000589.1 GCA_016839385.1 Promethearchaeota archaeon | reverse complement strand
TAAGTGCTGGATCAAAATTTGCAAATGGATTTTTCTCTATATAAGGATAATATATCAAATATTTACCGACTAATTGTTTGTGAATTATTTTATAATTAACAAGAACTTCCAGATGCCAAGTCAAGTTACTAGCGCTGGTTTCTACTAGGCGTAAAAGTTCTCGATAGTGAATTCCAGGTTGGTCTAAAATGATATCGATAATTTTTTTTCTGAATTTGTTTTCTAACACCTGTTCGACGGTAAGTTGATGCTGATTCTTATCTCGATAAAGAATTCGATTAATTATATATTCTCGATATTCTTCTTTTGACATTGTCAATCCAAGAAGTCCAAATAGGACGACTCCTATGCTGATTACAATGTAAATCCATAATGATAAGGGAAAATCGTAGATTCCATCAATACCCAGTCTTGGATCATGAAATATGCTATCACCATTGCCATAATTTAGATAAAATTTCAATTTATATTCAGAATTTTCTATACTATTGGTGAATGAACTTAATGTGACATTTTGGTTCTCTCCATTCAAATGATATTGATTTGCCCAAGAGAATATACCGTTAGTTCTGTCTGTACCGGAATTTACCGCATCTTCACCATAACCTATGCCTTCATATATCTTGGTATCCTCGGATTTTTGCTTAAATTCGCTTTCTGCAATAATTTCGCAATGGAGTGCAAGTCTACTGGAATTTGAGATGAATGGAAATCCGTTAATATAAATATTGAACTTCAAGGCATTTGGAACTAATGTGATTTCATCTTGAGCGATAAATTGCTCATTTGCAGTAAAATTAACCTGTAAAACTTGGTCTAACGTGGTAAGCTGAAAATGATGTATTGGAATTTCATCAATAAAGAAGGTTTGATGAACAATAGAAGTGTTAAACTGAAGAGAATAGTTTTGAAGAACGGGCTCAGTAAATAGATCGAATCCTTGATCAAAGTTTAGATCTTGATATTCAATTATGTCCAATAACTCAAATTGGAATTTAAATTGGCTTTTTGATTTTGTCTTGGATGAGAATTCAATCCAGATGATAGTTTTGTTATCTAGTGTTTGGAGGATGAATTTAATTTCATCTTTTCTCACCAAATCTTTACTTTCAGATGTAATGATTGTTTGATTACCTTCTTGTTTAATTTGTAAAGCCCTCTCATTAGCTCGCTCAAACCGATCATCAATTCCATTATTATTTTTATCTTTAAAAGGCATATTGGGGTTTTCGGGAATTGGAGGTGTTGCGATAACAAAACTACTGTATATAATGAAGAAAGTCGTTATCCAAAAAAGGAATTTTAAAATTATTTTCCCTTTCATTTTCATGTTTCTCATTTATACTAATCATCAAATGGTATTAATTTCGATTGGGACAATTTTCTCCATATAGAATGGAGAGAACTGTCCCGATTTTTTTATATATATTTTGTTCAAGGTATTATCATATCAAATAATAAGATGAAAAGCAATGAAACGGACAAAATTTATTCTATTACTATTCTCATTTGGCTTAATCTTTACATCTCTTGTGTATTCCTCTAGTATTTTTGTAAGAGGAGACGATGATATTGACACCGATCCAGATGGATTTAGTGAAGAAATGAAAAAGAATGCAGAAAGAATCGTATCTATTTCATATAATGGATATTCTGCAAGAATGGTTTCTAAACTTAAATATTCAGAGGACAATGACGAATTTACCATAGATATCACAACTATAAATGAATTGTCTTTCAAGGGATTATATAAATCACATACGGATTCCAATAAGATAAACTTGGAGTTCCAATTACGGTTTTATACCATTGTGGAATATCTTGATGAAGATGAAGATGGTGCGTACAATGCGGATGTGGATTCATACGTTGGTGAATATGAAATAAATAATTTTTCACCTATCATGTATACTGATGGAGAAGCACATATCTTTGAAATTGAAACCACTGATGGTATTTTCTTAGCTCGGGTTTTTGCTGTAGAGGGAATAACGGACATCAATGGAACAATTGTCACACCTATGGAGGTAAAAATTGATTTCGAAATCCATAATTATAACTATATTGAAGCAGAATCACGTTTAGCATTGTTGGTGCATTTTCAAACTAATGCAGCTTATGGATGGAATGAAAAAACTCATGCTGAAGAACAAATGTACGAAGATGACGAAACAGAAGTAGAAATGAAAAATCGGGATGCAATTGGATATTTTTCTTGGGCAAATACTGCACTTGCTGATGGTCAAGAAGTGGATGTCGTAGGAAGTTCATTAAAAAATTCCGGTAATGGAAAAAAGATATATTTGAATTATCCCCATGCTAGTGATATAATTCATGATCCAAAAATTGGTTTCGTTGGAGACTTTTCTTTATCTTGGCTATTTTGGGCAATCGGAGTGATTTCAGTTACCGGAATGGTTATGACGGTTTATATTGTTAGGAAAAGAAGAAAATAATTTTT
>JAEOUK010000745.1 GCA_016839385.1 Promethearchaeota archaeon | reverse complement strand
TAACTATACACCTTTAAAAATAGTCCTGTCACTTAAGGGTGGCTAATTCCGATGTAAAAAATTTAGAAAACTGTTCAGTGATACAAAACAACGAGACAACTAACTCGAATTCCAAAAACCAAATTACGAAAAGTTGTCCGAGAATTTTTACTTGAACATTCAACCAAAATTATTCTCAGCCGAGTTAAAATAATTTTAGAAGATTAATGATTCAATATAGCTTACAAAAAGTTAATATAGACTCAAAAGAGATCAAATGTTTAGAATTTGGATTGATTGTATTAATCGCAATAGCTTTATGTTTAAAATTTCGGTTGATATTTCAGATTAGCATTAATAAGGATGAATTTAGTTATCTTTCTTTAATTTACAGTCATAGTCGAGGGGCTCTTGCTGGACAATTTCATACGTTTCATGTTCATTTTTTTAAATGGATTTCGTATTTTTCTAATAATGAGGTTACGCAAATTATCCTTGCAAGATCTCTGATGTTCCTATTTTTCCTTGGAACGTGTATTTTAACCTACTTCATTGGAAGACAATTCATTAACCGATGTGGAGCTTTGTTTTCAGTAATTTGCTTTCTTTCCTTTTCTTATGTAGTAGTAAATGGGTCTAGTTTCCGCCATGATACTATTTCAATCTTTCTTTCTTTATTTTCAATTTATTCCATCATCTCAAATCCTCAGTTAAGATTTTCACCTATCATTGCTGGCATTTTTATGGCATTATCACTAATGATCACAATAAAAGCTGTCTTTCATTTGGTCACTATTGGTATCATTTTTCTGTACATGTTAGTTGTAGCTCAAAAAAGATTGAAGGTTATCAAACAAATTGTTCATTTTGCTGTAACATTAGTTATCGGATATCTCATTTTCTATCAGCTTCATGTATCTACATTAACCACAGTGAGTTACCACGAATCAGCCACAGTGAGTTATCATGAGCCAATGAAGTTTCTTGAGCTTGCATTCTCTAATTTTATTATGTTAGACAAATTGTTCCCGGCATGGAAGCTTTTAGTGCTTAGTATAAATCAGAATTGGACAATCTGGACACTTTTCATAGTTGGCGTAATTTCCGAAATTTGGGCTATGGTCAATACAAAAAAGGGGAAATTAAACAAAAATTTGATATTATTTGCTTTTACAGTGCCCCTATTTTCTTTAATGTTCTATCGAAATGCATTTCCTTATTTTTATGTGTTCATTTTAACACCTCCTATTATTTTTTGTGGTATCGTATTTCATGAAATAACAGAGGGTCTTAAAAAAGCAATGTCAATTTTTTCTTTTATTCTTATAACGCTTTTTACTCTCATGGTTTTTCTAAATTTTCTTTTTTATTACTCCGCATTTTCTCCGAATAGAAACTTCTCGCAGAAAGAATTATTAGAAAAGGTTCATAAAATTTTTCCTGAACCTGTTTCTTACATAGATGGCTTCTCAATGGTAGCATCATATCCTAATTCTAACTTTTTTATGAGTTCGTTGGGTATGGAAAATTATCTCAGAACGAATAAACCAATCATGAAGGACCTTCTGATTAAATATCAACCGTTATTTCTTCTTGCAAATGTACCCCAAATAGATCTTTCTTTGCCAAGGTCAAAAGCAGTTTCATATGCAAAATACTCCTTATTGGAAGAGGACTGGATGGTTTTAAAATCAAATTTTCTGCATCACTGGGGACCAATTTATGTTGTGGGAAAACAATTTGATTTTAGTTCAGTGGTAAGCTCGCAAATTTTTAATATATTAATATCGGGGGACTATACTCTGGAAGGGAAACAAAACGTTTTAGTCGATGGACTTATTTATAGACCTGGGGATATTATTAACCTTAAAAAAGGTGAACATACAATCACTGGCCATTACAAGTCGGGCAAAGTAGCACTTCGATGGGGAAAACATCTTTATAAACCATCGACTCTCCCTCCCTCAGATCCAAATTTTTTCGGAATCTTCCTATAAGACTCTTAACGACGCAAATATTAGTGAAGCAGG
>JAEOUK010000100.1 GCA_016839385.1 Promethearchaeota archaeon | reverse complement strand
TTTGCTTTCTTCCCATTGAATTTGAAGAAATTTAATGAAATGCAAATGACCTTAAAGAATCTGCATGAAGAAAGAAAAAGGAAACTTAGAGATTCTACTCAAAATTGAACTTTAAATCAACTGCACCGTATGGACAATTCTCAGAACATTTCCCACAGAGATTACATTCACCATTTCCAGTGTAACCTTCAAAAGGTTCATCCAAAATGCGAATTTGTTTAGGACATACGTCTTCGCAAACACCACAGTCACGACGTCCGACGCACTTTACAGGATTACGAGAAAATTTCAGCATCGAAAATTGAGAAACTATGGAAGTGGCTGCCCCATACATGCATAAATTTCTGCAATAAAATCTCGGATAAAAAACACTAACTCCAATGATAATTAGATAAAATATGAACATAAAGATTGTCCAACCGTTTTCGAACATAGCTGTAAAACTCAACTCTTCTATTCCAGTAGCAATCATGCTTGGAAGAGTGTAGAAAAGAAATTCTGAAAGTGAAAATCCTGCCATTGGTCTTCTCATGAAATTTCCAATACTTTCTCTCCAATCTTGATATTGTACTGGATCAATTTTTGACATTGCTCCGAAAAAGAGCATAATTATCACCATGATTCCCAAAATCCATTTTTTCACTTGTTTTAGTGCAGCATCTGTTTGAATCGACATTTTTTTACGACGACTCTTTTTCTGGAATAAGTAGAGAATATCTTGGAACAATCCTATAGGACATAACCAGCCACAAGTAAAGCGTCCTAAAACTAATGATAAAAGCATTAGAATTCCAATTAAGAAAACTGGAAAATTTCCAACTCCCAAACCGTATAAAATGTTCTCGAGCAATCCAGCTCCTCCTTTACCTTGGAAAAGAAGATTTCGAGGAGTTTGGATAAATGGTAATGGTATATGCAGATTTGTGATAATAGATAAATCAATATTGAAAATAGATTCAAAAATTACATAGTTAACCAGTAATAAAGTTAAAACTTGAACAACTTTACGAATTATTGAAACTAGTGGAAATTTGTTTTTCTGCGCTTCACTCAAGTGTCTCACTTAATCAATTGTTTAACCTAAAAGCACACATATAACGGTGATTGGTGATAGTTGGTAGTTGGAATCCTAGATAAAAAATATTGTGGTCTTATTCTTTATTATCACGGATTAAGAAAAGTGATAATGACAATTAAAGTGACAAAAAAAAGGAAGTTTTGTTAGTTAAGGATCTATTTCAATACAATAGATTCCCCATTTACTAAAGAACGCGTGTCAGATTTTAGTCGTTTATGGATAGTTGAAGCAAGAGAGACACACTTAGAGGATTCTCCGTGATTAGTAATAATCCTGTCCGGTTTTGGCTTTACTTTACGGATAAAACTAATAATTTGAGAACGAGAACTATGTCCGGAAAAACCAGAAATCGTTTGCACATTCATTTGCATCTTCACAATATTGGATTGACCCATTCTATTTTCAAATTGAATATCGCGAAAACCTTTTTGAATTCTTCGACCTAAAGTTCCCTCCACTTGATAACTCACGAATAATAAGGTATTTTTTTCGCTATCTGAGAGTAATTTTAAATATTGGACACTAGGTCCACCATTAAGCATACCAGAGGTAGCCATAATAATACTAGGTTCTCCTTCAGCTATTGTATTTCGGTCTTCCTCTCCTCCATTAACTGTCTGAAAAATTTCTGATAGAAATGGATTTTTTCCTTGATGGAAGATTTTCTCGCGTAACTCAACACTTAAATATTCAGGATGGGCTGTGTGAATTGCTGTTGCTTCAGAAATCATACCATCTACGAACACGGGAACTTTAGGAATTATTTCCTTACTTACTAATTCCTCCAATACAATCATAATTTCTTGTGCCCTTCCAACTGCTAAAACTGGAATGAGAACTTTTCCACCCATTTCCACAGTTGTATTGATAATGTTAGCCAAATTCCGCTCTGATTCGTGACGCGAGGGAATAATATCTTGGACTCCACCGTATGTAGCTTCAGTGATCAAGGTTTCAAGGCGGGGGAATCTGCATAAAGCAGGCTCAAGTAATTTTGTACGTTGGAATTTGTAATCTCCAGTATAAACTAGATTATGATCCCCATTTCCGAAATGAAGATGGCATAAAGATGAGCCTAAAATGTGTCCAGCGTTGTGGAGAGTTAATTTTATATCAGGAGCAATATCAGTAACTTTTCCCCAGGAGAGGGGAATTGTGTGTAACACTTCTGCTTTAATATCAGATTTGCTATATACGGGCATACGACCTTCTCTCTGAGAGAGTGCCACATAATCCAATTGCAACATAGTCATAAGGTTTCGTGTTGGGGAAGTGCAATAAACCGGTCCTTCATAACCATATTTGAATAGAAAAGGAACTAGCCCAGAATGGTCCATATGTGCGTGACTAACCACTACAGCATCCAAATTCTCAATGTCGAAAATGGGAGTATTTAGCGAAGGAAAAAGTCTTCGAGCATTGCCCACGTTCATCCCACAATCTAATAACACACTACTTTCATTTGTTTGAAGTAAAACAGCAGATCTTCCAACTTCTCGTGATCCACCTAAGGGTGTCATACGAATATCTAAATCTTTTAGTAGTAGGGGACGATGAATTCGTGCCCCGATTTTCAGCAATATTTCTTTTTGTTTTTGACTTTCATTCTTCAGTAAATTTCTGATAGTTTCAACTGTTTTACTTTGAATTGGAGGGGTTCTAACAACTTTTGGGCGCCACAACGTTTCACTTCGAATTTCCTTTAGATTTGCACCCTGTTTTCCAATTACTAATCCTGGTTTTCTACCTTCGATAGTGACTTCTCCCAAAGTTTCATCAAAAAAGATTTTTGTTACTTCTGCTTCTGGAGGAACTAGATTTTGGATAAATTCGACTGCTTTGTCCATTTCCATTCTTACATCTTCATCAGAACGAATGACGATTCT
Source organism: Promethearchaeota archaeon (assembly GCA_016839385.1). The sequence continues at coordinate 3,458 of JAEOUK010000100.1, read as the reverse complement.
CATTCTCATTTTCTTTGCAAGAACCCGTAAGATATTGCTATCATCGACGAGAACTTTAGAATCCTTGGTGTAAATTGCAACCTCAGGACCCTCATATTCGATCTTCGAAATCTTGATTTTTGAAGGTAAACTCTCAAGAATTTCTTTTTTGACTCTCTCAATGCTCATTGATTGCATACGTAAACTCCATTGTGTGCATAAAATTGCTAAATATGTTGAATTTGAGTTTCTAGAAATTAACGCGAATTTCTTGGATTGTAGTACTGATAATTCTGGTAAAAAGATCAGATCAGTGAACCTATTACTACCCAATCGAAATAGGTTGATTACTATCCTTGCTATAGAGTGAAGGAATAAAAGTTTTTGTGTATTTTTTAAAAGAATTTTATACGACAAAATTGAAGAAATTAAAACTGATCTTATTAAGAAAAATGAAAGAGAGAAACTAGAGGCTTATTTGGACTTAGATTTAGGATTGGGAGGTATAGACACACCCAATCGTTCACAAATTCGTTCCATAAACATATTACTGTAGGGACCGGAAGTTTCAATTGTAGTCCGTTTTAGTTTAATTTTATCTGATGGACACGCCATTACACAAGAACCACAAACAATACATGCTTTATCATCGACTTTTATAGTAATTCCAGTTTTTAATGCGTCCTCATAAGGCATTCGTTCCAAAGCACCATTCGGACAAATATCGATGCATTTATGGCACTCACCAGGGCAATTATTAACGTATTCTAGTTGAAACTCTCGTTCGTCAGAGAAATCAGTTTTACTAACTTCAATCGTGCCTTTCAAATAGATATGTGCTTCAATTTTGGCTTTTTTCATCATTTGCATCTTGCCCTCAAGTTTTGGAACTACTTCTCGAGTGACAATGTCCAATTCTTCTTTTGATACGACTCGACCGTCAATGGTAAGCTTAAGGGCGTCAAAAGGACAAAAATATACACATGTTCCACAATATACGCATTTTTGTGGATCAGATACATCAAGGACGATGTTATCATCCATAACCGAGTGTAGATGCTCATCCTTTCCTTTTGTCTTGGGTCCGCTAACTATCGCATCTCGGGGACAAACGATCGCACATGTACCACAACCTACGCATTTTGCACGATCTAAGGAAATTTCCATCTCTTTTTGAAGGAATTTCAATCCAAATTTATAATGCATTTGATTAATTTGCTTGTTAGTCTTCGGAAACATTAACGCTTTCTCATCCTATACAACAATAAGATTTTCTCCAATACGGAACATAAAAAGATAACTAAACACCATTCCAAAAATCCAGAAAAATAGGGGGTATATTCAAATGATGTCTTTTTTTTCATTCTCATTTGATTGAGCATCTTTTGGAAGGGGTTCTTCTTGAGTTTTCTCCTCTTGTGGATGAAATTTCACCCCTTTTTTGAGGGCTCGATGTGGATGACTGTCTCGCGTTTCTTTCACTCGATGAAGCACTTTATCCCAATCAATGGAAATTAAAATAAAAGTAACAACAATAATTCCAATCCAGATACTTGTACTAATTAGCATCTGTTGCCATGTCGGAGGAGTTTCAGATACAATTCCTATCATGGCATCTTCATAATTGACACCAAGAGCAATATACAATCTTTGGGCAAAGTCAGGAAAGTAACTTTGTATCCACACCGGAATAGCAGTTGTAAAAGTACATAATACAAATTTTCCCAAAAAGCACCAAAAAAGAGTTTTAAATATACTATATCCTGTATACCCCAATACGACTAAGAATGCGTCATCAGGTAATGGAGTTGCTGCAAATATGAAAATCAGAACTGGAGCCCACCCTTTTTCAATATATCTTTTCATACGTTCAGTTTTTTCAGATTTTATAAATTCTTGCCCTCCTCGTCCAATCAACCATGCTGAAACCTCTCCAATTCCTGCCCCAGCACCAGCAGCAAGACCAATCAAAAAAGGATTAACTCCCGGGATAAAAGCTCCTACAACAATTAATGCTACTACATATGGAACGGGAAATATAATAGTAAAGTTTGCAAAAACCGATATAATTGCGACACCAAGATAAATTCCCCAATTCCCATAATTAATATAGAATCGTATGACAAGATTTGCTAGCCATTGACCAAAAGAGATATTCATTACCGCTAAAACTACTATTGCAGCAATCATTATCAATAGGAAAAGTAATGCACCCCATTTAGTAAGAAATTGTTTAACTTTACCAGATTTCTTTGGTTTTACCTCATTTAAGGGTTCTATATTCGACATGATATATCTCCAGTGCGATCTTTTAGCCCATCTATAAACATAGTGTGATGATTTAGCCTTATAAATCTATTTTCCGACGATAAATTTTAGTAAAGAATCAAACCATTTTCTACATATAATTGCCCATATTTTAGAGTGATGACTTATTTATTTTGCACATAATTTGCAGTAATGAGGAAAAGTGTTCGGTACATCTGGAATTCGAAAAGTCTTCTCACCGTATGGGAATGATATAAAGCAATTTACACCCTCCACAGCGTTAACGTTGGGCCTGGCAATAGGTTCATATATTAAAGGAAAAACAGTTGTAATTGGTAGAGATATCCGAACGACAGCAATTCCTATTGAACTTGCTTTAAATTCAGGGCTAATTTCTGCAGGTTGTAAGGTATTAACATTGGGAATGGTCACAACACCTACATTGTGCTTATCTATGAAATTTCTTGATGCAGATTGTGGAATTATGATCACTGCAAGTCATAACACTCCCGAATATATCGGAATTAAATGCTGGAATCCCAGTGGTCTGGGTTTTACACCAGAACAGGAATTAGATGTAGAAAACATATATAAGAAAAAGGCATTCCGGAAAATCTCTTGGGATGAAGTCGGATCGGTTACACATATTAATGATATTAACACTCTTCATGTAGATGAAATTTTAAAGAGAATTAAACCAAATCCGGATAATGGAATGCATCGGGTGATTATTGATCCAGGGAATGGTTCGTCTTGTGAAATTGCACCTCTTCTACTCAAAAGACTTGGATGTAAATATGTAACTCTCAACAGCCAACCTGATGGACATTTCCCAGGTAGATTAAGCGAACCTTCTATTGAAAACTTGAAAATTGTCTCCAATATAATAAAAAATGCGCCTGATATTGATTTAGGCATTGCTCTAGATGGAGATGCAGACCGAGTAATTTTCATAGATGCACATGGGGATGTAATTGAACCGGTTAGAATGCTCGCTTTTCTTGCAAAGAAGGAATTAGAACAGCATCCTCCCAAAAAAGGGACAATTCCTTACGTTATGACTCCAATTAATTCCTCGAACGTAATAGAGAGAACACTCGAACCTCTCGGTTGCAAAGTAGTTCGAACAGCTGTAGGGGATATCAAAGTTGCTATTGAAATGGAGAAGCAAGGGGAAGGAGCATTCATTGGAGGAGAGAATTCAGGGACCT
>JAEOUK010000588.1 GCA_016839385.1 Promethearchaeota archaeon | reverse complement strand
TCACTTTCCAACACACAATTAACAAATAGATAACCAACAAACAAATAGATATCTATGTTATTACAACAGGATTGTTCAAGTGTTTGTGCTTTTAAAATTGAATCCCTTCCCGTTGTGTTTTCTTTACTAAGAATTTTATAATAGTATTGAGCCTTCAATGAAATTATCAAAACCATCTAGAAGTTGTTTCGAATAGGTTCAAAATCTTAAAATGTTCTAAAAATAGATAATGAACTTTAAAAGCGGAACAATACCTAACTTGGTATAGACGTAATATCTTGCTAGGATAAGGATTAATCTAACAAAAAGAATATACCTTTGAGATGGTTTCCTTTTGTATGGAGCAATCTAAAGATCATATCCTAAAAATTATTAATGAATATAACTTTTTGATGAAGGAAGCGATTACAGGACCCAATTGTATTGATCCTACAATTTGCCATGGAGATTGTTGCCATATCCAAATTGATATTTCGAAATTGCTTGCAGAGTATTATATCGAAAAGGAATATGCATGCAAGGAAGACTTCATTAGAGGAGATTTATTTTCTTTTAAAATTAAGGTGAATTCATCGAACTCTAAATGTGTGTTTTATGATAGTAGATTGAATGGGTGTTCTCTTCATAAATCAATGTGTAAACCACCTCAATGCTGGATTTATCCTACTGGATTTAATAAAGGACCAGGAGAAGAGAAAAAATTTGCTGATGATGGATCGATAAAATGTAAGATTGCTTCAGGTTGGAATATTATAAATCCGAAAAACACATCTAAAGCTAAACTACTATTTGAGGAATATGTTGTTTTCTGTGAAAACGAGCTCATTTCAGAAACAACTAAAGAACGTATTAAAGAACGATTAGAACCATTATTTCAAAATCTTAAAAAATGTCCACCAAAATCGATAGCAGGAATTACTGATCTGTGGGATCAATTTGATATCTTAAAATCAGAGGGAATTTCTCTCAAACTGAAATCTCTTTGTGAAAATATTTCAGATCATACATGCAATTGTGCTTATATAGATTGTAATAATGTATGTGATGAGATCGTTGATTTTCTGCGGCAAAATCTACTAGATGATGTGTGTAGGTTAATAAAATCAAATGGAGCTAAGGAATTCTACTCTTTCTTAGAATTATGGAATTCAAAAATAGAATCGAATAATGTCGGTGTGCATGTGGAAAAATGATTTTGTCGAAAATTCTAGTATTGCGGTGATGATATACTAGTTTTTAGGTGAGATCTATCATATTTTCTACATATTACAAAATTTGGATTACGTACGTAATTATTTTAGGTGCACATAGATGGACAATGATTCAAAAGAAAACTCACAAGAAACACACGAACAAACATTAAAAATCTTGGTAAAAGATTATTTCTCGAAAAAGTACTTATTTGAAGAACTTTCCAACTGTGTTGTTGGACAATCTGGGCAGAAATGGAATTTTGATGCTATTATAAAAACTCAAGATGCAAAATTTGGTGTCTTTATCAAAGACTGGAATCGATCAATTGGAATTAATCAAGTTAGATTACTTGAAAAAGCATGCATAGATTGTCTGTTCGATGGTGGATTAATCATTGGGAATGTGTTCTCAAGTCATGCAAAATCCTATGGTGCGAATAAAGGTGTCCAAGTGGTTTTAAAAGGGGATATTGTGCGTAAAAGTCGTGGTTATTAGATCATTCAGCTATTAATTTATTAGCCTTCTCGTTTTATTTTTCATATGGAACAGCCAGTGCATTTAGGAATTCTCGCTTCTGGATCAGGTTCGAATGCTGAAGCTATCATGATCGCATGTGAAAGTGGAAAATTAAAAGGAAAGGCTATTGTTTCTGTTGTAATATGTAATATTCCTGATGCATATGTATTGACACGAGCCAAAAACCATAATATTCCTGTGGTAATTTGTTCTCATGCTGGATTAGATAGAGAAAAGCATGATCAAAATATGGTTGGTGAGTTAAAAAAATACGGAGTAGATTTAGTTGTTTGTGCGGGATATATGCGTTTATTCTCAAAACTATTTTTAGATCATTATCCCAACCGAGTTATTAACATTCATAATGCATTACTCCCTAGTTTTCGCGGTATTCACGCCTATCGGGATGCAGTGGAATATGGAGTGAAAATCACCGGATGTACTGTCCATTTTGTTGATTTGGAGATGGATCATGGTCCTGTTATCCTTCAAAAAGCAATAGAAGTGAAATTTGAAGATACGGAAGATACTCTGAAGGAAAGAGGACTAATATTAGAGCATCAAGCGTATTCTGAAGCAATTGAATTATATTGCGATAGTAGATTAGAAATCATTGGTAGAAAAGTAAAAATCAAATAAGTTGATAATTACACAATCATTCCTTTTGTTGATCGGTTGCCCGTGATTAATCTGACCCATCAGATAATGATCATTTTTTGAGCATTCATATGAAGAGGATCTTGAGTGATGAGGCTCCGATCACCCACTTTGTTTTTGTGCTTCAAGTAGTTCAATAAAACTTTCAAGTCGTGTCTGCATTGGAGCTTCTGAGAAAGCGCGTGGGTCATTCATATCGCATGTGAGTAGTAACACAGGTTTACCAAGTTCTTCCTGTATATATTGTTTGAGATCAGCCATACCGGTTGTGCTTGGTCGGCAAGATAAATTATTGTGTAAAATAACGCCGTCGATCTTATATTCCTCTATTGTTTTCTTGAAATACCCCATCCGTGTTTCTAAATTATAGAAATATGGCGAATGGATCAGAATTTTTCCCATCTCTCGTAGAGATTTTTTAATGTCGTTATCGATGATTTTCCTTCTTGGTCCGAAACTCCACGTATATGGCTCGTAGGTTACCACAGCACCAAAGTTGGCAAGTTGGTGGAAAAATTTGATTTTATACCAAAACGGGATGCCCTCAAACATCAAACGATACTTTTCATTCTCCACTACACCCTTTCCAGCAGCTGCAGCTTCTTTAACTTCATCCACTAATTCTTGATAGAATTTAACTGCTCTACCGGATGGTTCACCTACTAATCCGAACATTGGAAACACATCACCGAGTGTATCCGCATATCCTAATGGTGCAGGAACTCGTTTTCGATATTCAAATAACTCTTGCCAGAGACGTGCCAAATCATCTGCTCTTTGGATTGTCTTGAGAAATTTCTTTTCATTAAACTTCTTCCCAGTATGTTCATACATGAAATCCGTGTATTCCCAGAACTGATCTTCAATGTAGTCAAGGTAACGCTCCATTACGTTCTTATCTGAGCCTGAGACATAAGCTGGGATGTCCCATACAAATAGAGGAACTTTTAATTTTCGGGATTGTATTTGGAACCATTTTACGTGCGTGTCACATACTGTATTCGTGCAGACCATGAGATCCGGCTTTGTATCTAAACCCCCAAACTGGGGTTGTAATTTTGGATCGGAAGAAGCTCCAATATTAGTTTTCATGTACGAGCATAAATCCCTACTATAACCACACGATTCTGCATATTCAATTAACCCTTGAGAGCGTTTTCGAGCTGCTGCTACTGTAGCGGCATTTTCCGGAAGGTAAGGATATACATCATATGCCCATAAGAATTCTATCGGAAATGCTGACGTTGCCCATGCAGTATGTTTCCATGGGAGAGCGGAATACATCTTCCCTTTAATGAAATACCATGCCATTATTTTCTTCAGTTTTGTAGACGTTTTCAGTGTTTTTACGAGCTTTTTCCGAACTTGGGGTGTAGTGGACATTTTATGACCTCCTTTGCGAGTCAAGTAACTCTTTAAATGCTTCCAACCGAGTAAATAACTGTTGATCTTGTGCAATATAGTCCCGTTCTAAATGAATTGATGGAATTCCTTTCTCTTTGAATGTATCCGATATCCAAACCGAATCATAAGCATAATCTTCACAGAATTTCAGATTTTGAGATAAGATCCCGTCAAGTTTTGATTCGAAATACGCTTCAAAAATATAATCCAATCT
>JAEOUK010000744.1 GCA_016839385.1 Promethearchaeota archaeon | reverse complement strand
TTTGAAAAATTGAAGATTGGTGAAAAGGTGAGCCTCAAGGCTGAGCCTCAGAACACCTACGACAAGAACGCGGTAGAGATCTATCACGGAGATCACAAACTCGGGTACATCCCCCGAGGTGTCAATCGGGAGATTTCTAAACTGCTAGTTTCGGGACACGATTGTTTCGAAGCCCGCGTTCAGTGGGTGGATGGCGAAACCCATCCCGAGAACCAGGTGGGAGTAATTGTCTATGTTTTAGGAAAAGCGTAACTGTCATTTTCCCCGAGTATGGAAGCAATTGGATACATCTTGGTTAAAATAGGATCCCTCTTACTGTTTATAGGTATGCTACTCCTTTTGCTTCCAATTTTATTAAAACATCACAATAAATGGTAACTTAGTAGAAATGTTAACTCCCTTATCAAACCATTCACTATGATAAAGAAAATTGCAATTGAAAATTTCAGAGTTTTTAAGGAATACACAGAATTTGAAATAGAGCCAATCAATATTTTGACAGGTCCGAATAATTCTGGTAAGAGTTCTCTAATTAAACTTTTAAATCTTTTAAAGAAAAGTTTTAATTCTGAATCTGGTCTTAATGTTTTGAGATTTCAGGATGGTATTCACAACCTTGGAACTTTTAATAATGTTTTAACAAGGAGTAGTTCCAAAAATTATTTGAAACTAGTGTTCGATTTTCCTTTGCCGGGATTTGACCAGACTTTTCTAATCGAATTAATATACACGAAATCATTTTATAATAAAGAAAATGGAGCCTTGGTGGCTGTGAAAATATTTAACCAGAAAAGAACACTTGTCAGATTTGGTACCGCATCCAATGAAGATTACAATATTGTGACGGGAGATCTTGGTATGGGAATAGATAATTATTACACCATTGATTTAGAATATTTAAAGAATCAATTCGGAAGTAGTGATGAACTGGTTTTTAGTTATACTAAGGACGGAAAGCCAGTTGATGATGAATATTTTGACCTCTTTCTCGCCTTTGAACAAATCTTTTCATCTGTAATAATAGGATTCGAAGCTTCTGCTCTTGCAGATGGCAATTATAATCATGTTACTGACTGGATATGGGGATTAATTAATTTGAGAAACAACGCCTTTAGTTGGTTTTTCGAAGATGTATTTTTCTCTGAAGAAGAACATATAAAAATTTCTCATAAATTAATTAATAGATATTTAGAAAACAAAAATCTCAATGAAGATGATCTGCCCGAAGATGAAATGATAAAAATTCAGAATTTTCTTGATGATATCGAGAAAATCAAATTTGATGTACCCGGTGAATTCTCCTCGTTTATTCAAACGCAATTGATCGAGAATGTTATGAAGGGATACAAGAAACTTCTCTATTCTCTTTTGAGTATCGATCATCTATCGGCGGTTCGAGGCAGCCAAAAAAGAGTTCTCATGAACGAATCTCAAAATGATTTAGATGAACTGGTTCGATTATACTCCACAACTCAGGCAAAATCAAAAAATGATTTCTTAAATTCGTGTTTGGACATACTTGGAATTGAAGGCGAACTAGATATTAAAAGAAAGGAGGGTGCAGCCACTTATGCCTATATAAAAAATAGTAAAGAAAAATCTCTTCTTGCAGATTTGGGTTTTGGTTATTCTCAGATACTACCAATTATTTTGAAGATAATTATTATTGCTTCTTTAAAAGAGGACGAATGGTATGAAAAGAACCCATACGATGTTGATGATCTCCCCAAAGCAAAACAGCTTCGTAAGAAAATAGACTCAATTAATGAATCAATAACTGAAAAGAACGAAAAGGGAAAATCATTAAAAGAGTTAGAAGACCAATCCATCCAATATTCCCATTTATTGGACAGAATTGAACGACTAACCAAGTATGCAGTTCTAATTATTGAAGAACCAGAGGCGAACTTACATCCGAATTTTCAATCCAAATTAGCAGATATTCTTGTATTAGCTCAAAAAGAGTTTAATATTAAATTTATTTTAGAAACTCATTCAGAATACTTTATTAGAAAATTGCAATATTTAACTGCAAAAAATCAAATAGATCCTGGATCTGTAAATATCAATTATTTCAATGATGACAAATATGTAAGTCATAAAGAATCAAAAGTTAAGTTAATCCAAATAGATAGATTTGGGGCTTTATCCGATTCATTCGGTCCGGGTTTTTTTGATGAAGCAACACGATTGCAATTTGAACTTTTAAGATTAAACAAAGAACAAACTAACTGAAATGGAAATCTACATTGAGTTAACATTTCTTAAAAAGTTCGATTCTGATTATCAAAATCAGAAAACTGAGATTAAAGAGATGCTCCGAAATCTCTTGATTACATATGGATCGAAAAGAGTATTTGTCGATTACCAAGAGAAGGATTTCAAATCTATAAAAGAAACAATTGAAACTTTTGCCCTAATAGGCAATACGCTACCCCCGATTCCTTCAGATAAGTTTACGGATGATTTATTTAAATTTTTGGATCTTAATCAAACTATTATCTTTTTTGATTCAAGCAAACCTTGGCTCTCAGATATAGAGAACAAAGGCGCTTTAGTCTTTACCTATGACAATTATATTCCCAAGATCCAATCCATTTTAGATCATCTCCATTTTAAAATCGATTTGAGTGAAGGATTCCCAGGATGGGAGTTTCTCAAGTGTTTTAAATATATTCCTTTTAATGATCTTGTTATTACGGACGGTTATATTCTTTCCGACAAATCCAATCAAAAATTGGATGAAAATATCATTCCAATATTGAAGACCATATTGAATTCAAAAAATGAAAATGTTAATGTTCAGATAATGACCAGGGATTTAAATCCTATTAGTTCAAAAGAAGAACATCAAAAG
>JAEOUK010000099.1 GCA_016839385.1 Promethearchaeota archaeon | reverse complement strand
GAAACAAAAAAGCCTACATATGTGAAAAACATAAAATTTAGTAAAGCTAACGTTGCAGAGGATAAAGAAGGTGTCAAAAAGAAAGAAAAAACTCAATTTGCAGATTTTAAGAAGGATGTGATTGTTATTCCTTCATTGGGGCAGTATTTCAAGAATATCGGTATTGTTACAGAAGATCGGGAGACAATTTACAATAAAAATAATTCATATCAATATCTTCAAGAATTATCTGTTAACTTGGACGCAATTGCATCTATTATAATTGGTGGAGAAATTGATCGATTATTGTTGTTATCGGAAGTGAGTAATGCTACCGAAAAAATACTCTATATCAAGAAGGATAATGTGATTTATTATCTATATGGTCAATTTCCTGATAAACAAGGATATTTCATTCTAAATCATATGAGAAGGGAATTAGCTGCGATTCTAGGAAGCCGAAAAATTAATGAGTTAAACCCTGTTGACAAGCATAATCTTCGACTCAAATTTCCAACTAAAATGAGTTTTATATTTGAGCAGTATGCTAAAGCTGTAACTGAGGTAATGACAGAAAGACAAATTCCTAGCGTTGTGGATACATTACGCTTTGACTATTTTGGAATGAGTTATCAGTCTATTGGAACCATTTCCAAAATTTTGGGAGAAGAATTGCTGGACTTACAACCTGGAGAAGATACAAACACGGCGATTGATATTAAAGAATCTGCAATTACAGCTAAGATCGAAGCAATAGCAGCAATTACTATAGCAAATACTCAAGCTACGCCTCAGTATCTTACTGTTAAATTAGGTTATGAAAAGTATCGGTATCTGCTATTCGAAAAACTTCCAAATGATTATTTCATTTATATGCTAGCAGAAGGCAATCTGGATAAATATAGGTCAGTAGTCGAAATTCTCAGAGAAATGACTCTACCATTAACCAATAAACCAGTCCGTGGAGATTTACAACCTTTTATTAAGTTAAAAAAGCAAGTTGCGGATTTTTTCCAAATCCGATCTTTTTAGTGATTTAAAACCATATCTCTTTTATTTAGGGTTTACTGTCATATTGGAACGAAAATACAAAAAGAGTTATTGCCAATAACAAAGCATATTTACACATTATACTTGGAATGGCTGAACTGGTGGAAAAATCTATTACAACTGTTATTGCCATAGGAAGCAAGAAAGAAATATACCCTACTAGAACAAGTATTGCGTTTTTATTAGAAAATTTTCTTACTCGTTTCCTATTGAATATCCATGCTATAACTATTAATATTAAGGCCCAGAATATATAGCCAAAATAGAAAATTCCATAGAGATTTCCCAATGGATACGTATATACTGCATAAAAAGGATTGCATGTTTGTAGCGTGAATGCATTAGGAACAATAATGTAATATACGGACAACCCAATAGCGAATGGAATACCGCTCCAATTAATCCAATGTTTCAAATTTGTAACATAACTCGTTAATAATACTCCTAATGGAGGTAAAAACGTTATTGCGACCAATCCCATTCTTCCTATAATATTTGGATTCACTCCTATACACATAAGAAATTCCATTAATTGATATACTTGAAGAAAGATCAAAAGAAGGGTAATCCAGATAAACTGAGGATGTCCATAATTCTTTAAACTTATCAATAACAAAAAATTTAACTCTATTACGAAAAAAATTAAAGAAACAAGTCCGTCCACCTATTCTTCCCCATTATCTTGTTGACTTCTTGAATTCCAAGCTTTTTTTGCTTCTTCTTTTTCAAATTCACTAGCATCCATCCAATAGTTTACTACCCAAGTTGAAGTTCCTTCTTCTTCATCTTCTTCTTTTTTTACAGATAATCCAAGTTTTTTGATTTCCTCTTTGGATTTTCTCCACAAATCCCAAAATGTAGATGTTGGTGTTCCATTTCTAACCTTCATATGGTCTCCTTTAGACTTCACGAATACTATGCGCCATTCTCCTGTCCAGCGCACAGTTTTCTCCACATCTTCTCTTTTCAAAGACATGAGGATCTTTCATCGCTAAAACATTAAAAGATTTTCGTGCTGAATTTATTCATAAAGAACTCTTTCTATGAGTTGTCCACTAAAAAAATGAAAGGACCGTAGTGACAATTATCACTAATCCCGATGTCAATCTAAGGAATGGTCTCGCTTTCAATCGAAATGTATTTATTTTTTCATTTGAAACTCCAATTCTTAAAATTGCAAACACGGCTAAGATCGGTATTAGAACTCCGATTGAAAACAATCCGAGTGCTAATGATACCCTCCCCATAGAATAACTCCCTGTTTGATTTATCGAAAATACTAAACTAAGGAGAATACCCGCTATACAGGGGGATTTTAAAATTGTAAAAGAAGCTCCCAGTAAAAAGGATGATAAGCCCGATTCTTGCTGAGATAATCGCTTGAAGAATACTTTCAGTTTTTCTGGTGTCTTGAATAGCCTGGAGTTTTCATTCCACGCATCAATACACTGCCATAGTCCCAATGCGATTAATGGAATACCTAATATTAATTTAATAGCCAATCCACTGAAAATCTTTACCGCAGCATCAATAAAAAATGTGAATGATATTCCGATAAAAAAATACATAAGAAGAACTCCGGTTGAGAACCCTATCAAACTTGAATAGAAAAATTTCTTTGATTGATTGGCAACTAAAGATGCACCAAAAACTCCCGTAATTAAGATTATACAAGGGGAAAGTCCTGATAATAACCCCGTAACGAATGCAACCCAATATCTAAAACTTTGGTAATATGTCCATTCTTGGCAAGATGAGGGATTTTCGATTATTTGGGTATAAACTTCTTCCAAAGTCTTTTCTGTTATGGACTGTCCATTAATTAGGAATTTACATAATCCTCTTTCAAATACAACTGTAGGCCAGTAAAGATCTTCTGAATTTAAAAAACTCGCAGCCATATCGTACTCTGTAGAATTTGACATTTCATAAATGATCAATGCGATTTCTGGGTGATTTCCAAGAAACTTGATGATTTCTTCATGAGCAATTTCACATAAATGGCATCCGGTAAATTTCATGAAATGCAGAGTGGTGTTCTCATCTAATTTCGATGCAATATATGGGTAATCTGAATTAATTGAAGTGGATACTTCCGAAGAATTATGCCAAACACCATATAATGATGTAAAAACCATTCCAAATATTATAATTATAAGAAATTTCTTATTCACATTCAAGGACTTCACACTAATCCAAT
>JAEOUK010000587.1 GCA_016839385.1 Promethearchaeota archaeon | reverse complement strand
GGATATGTTCACCATTAATTCAATGAATAAAAAATGACAGAAATTGGATTATATTCTTCATGGAGTGTGATGATCAAGATTCCATCCGAGATATGTTTCAATCGCTTCTTTAATTACTTCTGCCACATGGGTAAAATTCACAGCAACATGGTGTGCATATCCCCCTTTACATACTTTCTGTAGTAATTTTTGTAATGAAGGCACATGAATTACTCCAAATCCACCAAAAGTATCTACTTTGTCCTTAGTATAATCTCCTTCTGCGAGTAAGGCATTAATTGAACCAGAATTATCATCAGTTTCTATCCGTAATAGAGTACAAGGTTTTGCTTTTATACGTCCTTGAATGGTCCCATAATATACTTGTTCTCCCTTTTCATTAACGAGAATTTGGTGATGTTTCATATCACTGGCTTCCAAGAACGAAATAGGAAGATTACTACAGTGAAAGAGGATCATTTTATCAGGATCATCCGCATAGTTATTATTCCAATCCAAAATGGCTGATGGTGTATCCGTAGCCCACTGCAACATTAGCATACCCACCAATCCTGCAACGTCTACTTCACAAGCACCCGGAGTTAATCTTTCATTAAAAACACTTAATGCAGCACATGCGCTTATTCCAAGGTAATTTTGGAGTGATGGCCAGCATTGGAAGGCAAATCCATCTAAATCATTTTCCTCTATCCAATTTCCCAACACTACAGTCAGTTTGGCTAAATTCTTAAGACCGTCGTCTGGATGTGATTTAGTTCGAGTATAACTTTTTAGGAATTTTAATTCTTTCTGGAATTTCTCGTCTTTTTCTTCAACTTCTTCAATTCTACGAATTATTTCTGCAATTGCTATTGGTTCAACGGAGATTCCATTACGTTCGAGAATTTTCTCACTATAACGCACTGTTTCAAACGGTGTAGGTCGTGTACCTACTTGTCCTACTCTAGTTTTTTTGATTTTATTCACAATTTTACATACTTTTTCAAATTTAAGCAGATCTTGTTTGAAGGATTCTGATTTAATTGCACTTGTATGTAATTTTGTTAAAGAAAACGGAATACCATGTTGTTTTAGAACGCTGGTTACAGATATTTTACCACAAAATGCATCTCTTCGATATTGAGAACTCATTTTGTCCATATTATCGGGGCAAGCCTGGATCAGTACTGGAACATGTAGATTAGCCATCTTTAATGTAGTAGCTATACCTTTTTCATCTCCAAAATTAGGAAGAGTTACAATTATTCATTCAATCTCATCCCGATGTTCTTTGAAAAGTGCAGCACATTTCTTTGAGTCGTCATATGTTTCTACTGCCCCATATTTAGTCGAGTCTTCATCTAACAACACAAAATCATAACCCATTTCTTCCATTAGGGATACAATTTCTGTTCTTCCTTCTTTTATGAGGTGATCAGGGAACATATCCCGATTTCCTATCAAAATTCCAAATGTCGTCATTTTTTCCATCTCTCTACTTATTAGATTTTTTTCTAAATATCTTTAATATTTGGATAAATTTTTTTGAATCGTTCAAATTGCATATCATATTTTGCTTGGTGTAGTTTTTCAGGCGAAAAATTCTTTTCAATTTTTACCATAGTGTTAACACCAGTCTCTAGGTCTGGAAAATACCCAGCTGCATATCCAGCTAATATAGCAACCCCCATTGTCCCTGCTTCTTTAGAAACTGGTACAGCAAGGGGGCGATTCATAATATTGCTTTTAATCTGTAACCATACAGAAGATTTTGAACCACCACCTACAGCTCGTAATTCTGTGAATTCAACCCCGATTTGCTCTAGTAGTTCTACATTCATACGAATTTGATAGGTGGTGGATTCTAAAATAGCTCGATAGATATCATTAGGAGTCGTAGTTAATTTGAGTCCCAATATAGCTCCTGTTGCGTAACTATCAAAGTGAGGTGTGGCAGCTCCAGCAAAGAAGGGTAAAACGAGAATATCAGTTGGTTCTTCAGGAATCCGATTATCCAATATCTCATAAATATTTTTTCCTTCTTTTTCAGCACGTGCATATTCCTCGAACACAAAGGTATCCCGGAACCATCTGAGCAATGTTCCAGTGGTTACATTATATGCAATTGTTATATATTTATCAGGAAACACATGAGGACCGCACGGAAATTGATGTTTTCTCATTAATTCATTGGTTTTTGGTTCATCAAATGGAATATTAATGCATTCAACAGAACCGATCCCGTCAGCAATTACTCCCTTTTTTATCGCTCCTGCACCCAATGCTACACACGCTTGGTCCCATCCTCCTTTTACTACAAGTACATCTTTAGAAAGATGAAGTATGTCTGCAAGATCAGGTTTTATTGGACCTAAGGTTGAACCAGCTGGTAATATATCTGAAAATTTATTCAGTTCTACACCTGCTTCTTTAATAATATCTTTTGCCCAAGTTTTCGTGCGAATATCAAAAGCCATTGTTCGCGAAGCTAGGGAATAATCAATTGCTGCAACACTGCTTAATTTATAGCTTATAAAATCTTCAAATAGCAAGAATTTCCAAGTTTTTTCATAGATTTCAGGCAAGTTCCCTTTATACCACATGATTTTGTTTATAGTGTACATATTGTTGGGAATTAATCCTGTAATCTCATGTATGCGATTGAATCCGATTTTTGACACTAGTTTTTGGAATGAGTCTTCTCCCCGATTATCGGTGTATATAATGGAGTTATGGAGAATATTTCCTTCCTTATCTACTGGAGTAGCTGCTTCACCTAGGGAAGATGCAGCTATTGCATCGATTTTTACCTCATCACAGCGATTTGTAATTGTAGAAATTACTTTGATCACTGATTGCCATACTTGTTCCGAGTCTAACTCGTCATATTCTGGAAGTGGATGCAGAACTGGATATTCTTGATAATCGCTATCAATTATTCTCCCAGTTTCATCTAAAATGGTAGCTTTACATCCTGATGTCCCAATATCCAAACCTATTAATGCCAATTTCAATTACACTCCTTATTTTGAAACTAATACCTTAATGAACTAATGTTCCGATATTTTCCCAATTGAAATTATTATCATATCCGTCTAATATTATACCTTTATATCGATTTGGGATTTGTTTTAGTAATTTTGAAAAGGTAGATACCTTATTCGATGACCTAACCTTTAGTAGAATGTCTGTTTTTGGGATTCCTTGAATTATTTGTTGAACTGATTTCGTTGATATCAAAGGGAAGGATATAACTTTAATCCCAATTTCTGAACAGGTTCGAACCCCTAACCCGATTACATCAGAAATATTTGACTCATTGACTCTTGGTCCAAAAATCTCTACATTTGCGAT
>JAEOUK010000586.1 GCA_016839385.1 Promethearchaeota archaeon | reverse complement strand
ATTGAAATTGGAACTATTGCTTATAAAGCGGAACATGATGAGCTGAATATTCCTTGTGGGCAAATGGATCAATTAGCTGCGTCTGTTGGTAATATATTTCATATGAAATGTATTGAACCACCACAAGTCACAAAAATCAAATCTATTGTTCCTGGATTAGTCGTTGGGGATACCTTAATTCCAAAATCGACAAACAATGTCCATTCCATAAGAGTAAAGGAGATCACGGATGCTATCAAATTTCTTCAATCTCAAATGAATTTTAACATTAATTCAACAACGTTTGAGGAAGTTGAGAGTATAATCAAGTCAAAAAATACAATTTGGTTAAAACGTATTAGAGCAACGTTGAAGAACAGAGATATTACAAAAACAGCTTTCACCGAACTGCAAAAAAGTAATCCAGATATAGAATTTTTAGGCACATTATTAAATGATCATCAAAAATTTCTTCGAGATGATTATGAAGTATCAGTAAAAAAAATCGATGATATGATTGAAGCTGGAATCGATGCTGGAGCTCTTGGAGGAAAATTAACAGGTGCGGGAATGGGAGGAAGTATTATTATGTTAGCTCCCGAAAAGCAGAAAGAAGTTGCAAATGCTTTAACTAAAGCAGGTGGAAAAGGATATGTTGTCGAGATAGATGAAGGAGCTTCTACGTTAACTACTTATTGAATACCTATCTCTTTGAATATCGCATCTAGAGCAATTTCTGATAGGATATCCTTGAATAATACTTTTCCTATTGGAGTGATTATGAGATAGGATTCATTATGAACATTTTGTTCCTGTAAATAACCTTTTTCTTGTAAAAATGTCATCTCTTGCCATAAATCATCAAATATTTCCCTTGCCTCATCCATCATCAAATCTCTAGTGAATTCTTTTTGAAAACTAAATATTAGTCCAAGTATTCCGTACATTTGAGGAGTAAGGTCTTTATCCATTCCACTAGTTGCTAGTAAATAATAGGACTCTTCCATAAATGTGGTTCTTATGAGTTCATATCCAATTTGCTCAAATCTGGAGTAAACTTCACTAATGAGATTTTGAAATTGCACCTCATTGTTTTGAACTAATGCAAGGAGTTCTTTTTCTTTGATCATTCTATCTTTTGATTCCAGTAATAATTTACAGATACGCTTTATCTTCGCTTCCTGATTCTCTATTGGTGATTCTTCCAATTTCATTTACCTTCCTTCTGTTCATTTATAATATTAGAGATTATAAGTTTCTTTTGGGTAGTTTCCTCTAAGATAGGTTTATTTAGTAAGATAACAAATTTTTGATTTGGATATTTATTCAAAATTCCCTTATTAAGTAGTTGAACGGTTTTCTGGAGTAAAGTTTTTGTTCGTTTGAGTTTATAATTTGTATCTACAAAGACATGCGTGTCGATTCTCGAAAATTTGTTCAATACAAACTCAATTGACCACATTAAATACAACTTTTCATCGGTAGTTAATTTCGCAAAAGAGATTGTTTTTTGATTTCTATGTAAGGTAAATGCAATCCCAAATTGTGGAATGACTTCATTCTTCTTATTAACTAAAGGAATTTTACTAAGTAATATTTCAATTCCAGAGATTTTAAGGACATCATTCAAAGAATCCTCGATAGATGAAAAGACATTTTCAATTTTTTTTAAATCGTCTTGAGATATTGGATTGAGGTTCCCATTTAGTTTATTTATAACATCACTGTTAAGTTCGATAGAATCGATGTATTTATTTACGAATTCTTTAGCATCTTGTTCAGGATCTTCCATAAATTTAGAGATCTGGATAGTATTTGATTCTAATTCAGATACAATTAATGATGAAAAACGAATATTGGGGGGAGGTGTGCCCATTTCTTGATTTGATCTTTCGGAGACTTGACTTTCTATAAGCAATTGTTTCTCTGATTCCTTATTTCTTAGATTTTTCATAATTTCAGTATAGTTTTTCTCAAGTTCAGGAAAATCTGTGGCAATTTTTTTGTGATTAGATTTTAATTCTTGAAGTTTTTGTTTCAGATCTTTCAGAATTGATTTATTTTTCGTTACATCATTAGTCAATAACGCAATTTGCTCTTGATAATTATTAATAGAGGACTCGACTTTATTGAACTTGCTAGAAAGTCGAAGAAAATCTTTATTTTTTTCTAATTCAGAAGAACTGTGTGTGTTTTTTAGTTCTTCGATCTTATCAAGATATAAATCACTTTTCTGTTTTTCAGTATCAATTAGACGTTTTATTTTATTGATTTGGGTAGTTGTAGAGATATAGGATTTATTTACTCGTTTCAATTCATTATTTAGGATACTCAGATTTTCTACATACTGTGTTTCGGCATTCTTCATAAATTCATACTTTGGTTTAATGAGACGCAATTTTTTTTCCAAATCATCGATTTCTTCATTAAGTCTTTGTAATCGTTTCATTCCGGTTGATGATTTTGACTGAATTTCAAGTTGGTTAGCCCATTTTAATTCATTTTTTAAATTCATTCTTTCGAAGTACAATTTTAAAAAATCATAAAGATTGGAATGTCTACGAACTTTTTTCAATACTATAGGCAACCTATCAAAAAAGGATTTTGTCAAGGTTAGGGCATAAGATATGTTGTTTAAATCCGATATTAACGATTTATGTAAAATTTTGTTCTGTTCTAAATGAATTAATAAGGTTTGGAGAGCTTTTCCAATAATAACTTGATCTTGAAGTATATTTTTGTCTCTCCAAGGAATCCATTGTATATAATTTGGTAAATCACTAATAATTTCAGGTTTGTTGACTCCTTGAAAAATATAAATTTGGGAATCAGGATAATCAGAGATATTCATGGATTATTACTCCTTTTTCTTTTTTTCCCACGTTTTCTAACCGAATATTCTCCAGTACGTTTCATTCTAGCTAGTTCACGTTCATCAGCTTGTAAATAAACTTGATAATCGTCAAAATCAGATGGTTGCTCATCAGAAGGGGGCTTTTTCGGAATTATTTTTTTAGTCGTCTTTTGATCTGGAGATTTGGTTTTAAAGTAATCATCTATTGAAATCCTTGTTTCTCGATAGGCATTGCGATAAGCATTCTTATCGTCCTCGGAGAGATAAGGATAGGGTTTTAATATTTCCTTTAATTCATCGTTTACTATTTGTTCGAGATTGTTTCTCTGTAAAATTCGCATCTTTTGAGCAGATCGTATGTAAATTTGGTCAGAATGTAATAATGTCATTAAATCTGACCAAAATTCTTCATCAATAGATCTTAGGGGAACTATAGAAGATATTGGTCTGGCTTGATTTGTTCGAAGAAAATTAAGACCTATTGATTTCAAAGCAGTTGAGAACAGTGCTTTCAAATTTTGTAATTTGTTCAAAACTTCTCGAACTCTCAAACCTCCAGACATCGTATGAATGATTGTCCAAAAATCAATTAAATAATCACACGATTGGATAATTTCCTCTAAATTTCCAATTGGCTTTTTTAAATTTGATGTAATTTCCTTAATCTCATCATTAACTAGCAAGGATCTACTCTTCTCAGTGATTTGGTCTTGAAGGATAAGAAGATCTAATTTGTTCTTATTAAGAAATTCCAAAATTTCTCGATATTTAGACGAGGATGACATGGTGGGAAACCTTATATTTCACGCGGTCTCTTTTTTTCAGGAGTTTGACTTAAAGAAGAGTTATTTTCTGGGTTGTTTAAATCATTTCCTGAAAGCTTAGATTGTTGTTCAACATGGGATCGTGTTCCTCCAACAAATTCCATAGCATTTATCAGATCTTGATATTCCAGTACGCCATTCTGGATTGCTTTCAATAATGATACTCGAATTGCTCGCTCTATATCTGCTCCCGTGTATCCGCGAGTTAAGCTTAACAATCCGGTTTCCTTATGCTGTTTATTTTCGTAATCTAACAGAGTCAAATTTCTAGATTTTTTCTTCTTTTCTTCAAAATCTTGAATAATTTGCTTTTCTTCTCTCTCCAACCTCTGATAAATTGAGGATTCAATATCTATATCAGCTTTTTCCAATCTTTTCAAGTATCTTTCAAGTATTTGTTTCCGAATTGTTAAATTTGGAAATCCAAACCAAACATGATACGTAAATCTTCTCCAAACAGCAGAATCTAATTGATTCTGATGGTTAGTTGCCCCGAAAATGGCAAGAGGGATTCCTTCATAATCAATTTTATCAATAATTTGGAGAAATGAAATTACTCCTCGTTTTATTTCCCCAACTTCATGAACATTTGAACGTTCCGAAGCAATCGCGTCCAATTCGTCGAAAAATAACAAGAATACACGGTTTTCTTTAGCAATCTCAGCTGCAAGTTCAATCACATTTCTCATATTTTTAAGAGTATCACCCAATAGTGGAGAAACTAATTTATCAGCATCCACAATACACATGGGAACGTTATGTTTTTTAGCAAGAGCTCGCGTTAGAGAAGTTTTACCTGTTCCAGGGGGACCGTATAAAAGCACTGAAATAGAAGGAGTTATTCGGACTTTTTGAAGTTTGGATGCATAATCCTTGTATTTTTCTAAGGATTTGAAAAAATCTTCCAGTATTTCTTTATTTCGTTCAATACCTATTAGGTCATCTTCATTATCGCGAATATCGCTTGGGAAATATACAGTCCCATATTTTTGCATTCGTTTTTTTATTTCTGCTTCAGTAAAAACCATGATGTAATACCTATTCTTCAATTATTGTGTTTATATATTGTGATATATCTTCAATGAGTTTATTCATACTTTTTATTTGGGATCCTATAGAACTGAAAATTTCCTTGCGATATTGAACTGAATCTCGCACTTTTGTTCGATCTATTCCCAAATAATTATCAAAACAGATGAGTTTCATCATATATGGAAGAATTTTTTCTTCAGTTTTTAGATCTGTAAACATAGAATAAAATATATTTTCCTCAGAAACTAAAGTAAATAGTACAGCATTATATAAGAGTAAAGTAATGACAGAACTAATCCAATTAATTAATTCTTTAGAAATAAACCCTCGTTTATACGAAAGTTTAGCTAAATACATCAACACAAGAGTTTCATTGCTTAATTGAGGAATGATTCTTTCTTTAGAATCAGATAATTGCTCTCGTTTGAAGTAATTATGCGGTTCAGCTGCTTTTATAAGATTCATAGTCGGTCCAATAAAGATTTCGTGGATGAGTTGTAATTCCATCCGTTTTAGAATCTGATGAAGATTTATGAATTCTTTATTTGCTATTGAATCTACAAAAGGTAAAAACACCTCGTCCTTTAATACTACAGGAATTTCTAAATTTTCATTCTTTGGTGATTCTAAATAATTGGGATCTAAATTGAATAATGAAGTAATTTCATTTATAATTTTATAGAGAACTTTACTAAGTGCGGGTGTTTCAAATCCTTCTTCCTTTTCTCTATAAGAAGATGTCGGGGTTAATAAATGTCTATGAACGTCGTAATAATTGACGGATTTCTCAATTAGATGATCATACACTTCTTGTAGGGAATTTCTCCGTGGAAATATTTGTTCTTGAATAAAGTGAACAATAAGATAGAGATTCGTTGATTCATAGTTTGATTGGTCTGGAGTTGTGATCGATGCGAGAAATTGTAAAAATTCTATTGATTCTTGAAAATCATCTATAATGATGTCCCGAATCTCCTCTAAGTCTGTATTTATTCTTAATTCTTCTATACAATCCCAAATTCTTGAAAAAATATCTCTTCGATAGAGCGCGCTAAACTCAGAAATTGCTTTTACTTTTCCTACCGAGCGTTTTTCTTCGTTGGCAAGATGTTCCATTATTTTGATATTATCATTTAAATCTTCAGGGCGAAGATCTTGTACAAATTTGATTGATTGTTCAAACAGAGGTTGCATGTTTTGAATATAATTTTGATAATAAGGATAAATTTCTGTCCACGATTCACGTACCACTAGTCATTCCTCCCCTCTGCACCCAAAATAATTTCACTGAAAATATTGGATATTTCAACAAAAATTGGAATTTCTACTCGACACATATTACCAAGTATCCATTTGTTCACATCTTTTAGCAAGAATTGCGCTTGCAAATGAATGTTGATATTTTTTTCGGTCAAGATGATCTTATCTAACCAGTTTATACCTCCTACGCGATATGCGATAATTTGAACTAATGAAGGCATTAATTCACCTAAAATTGATTTGGTTAACCAAGATTTTGGAATAATACTCATAGTTTGGGAATTAAAGTGCTCATCCCGATTGATTGGATTTGTTTCGTCAACTTCCAATTTTGGCATAAAACTCAATAAGAGGATCAATGAGAATATAGCACAAATTCCATTTATTGCATATTTATCCAAATTTTTGCGGTTTACGGATTGAGTTGCCAGAAAATAGGAAATGAACACCATTTTATCGAAATCTTCCGTAATACTTTTTTCTCCATTTTCATGGATTTCTAAGTATTTTCCTTCCAAGATAGATGTAATACCTTCAGGAAATGAATAGAACCGATAATCTTTTGGTTTTCCATCCCTAATATCTTGTTCTACATGAAGAGTTTCTATTTCTAATCCTAGAAATTCAGCAATACTATCCAATCGATCTTGAACATATTTTCTCGGTTTGTTCGGATCTCCAAACATCGCGTAAAATTGATGATCCACAATTTTAAAGTCTCGCCGTTTTTTAAATGCTTCAACCAAATTATCCAGAATCTTTCTATCTGTTCCACCAAACAAAGTTTTTCCTTGAGAACTGATGAATCCATCGATT
>JAEOUK010000030.1 GCA_016839385.1 Promethearchaeota archaeon | reverse complement strand
GACAAACGATCGCAATAATCACCAGTCTGCTTCAGGAAGCAATAAAGGGAAGTAAAACAATAAAAGCATTTGTCACTGAACAGCAAAATATTGAATCCTTTGAACTTGCGAGTTCTGTTGATCGCGATGTAAACTTGAGTGCAGCGCGGTTACAAGCATTTTTAGCTCCGATCATCCAGATTTTAATAGCGGCTATTATGGGCACTATTTTAATAATCGGATCTCGATTAGTTGATTCTGGCGATTTAACAATTGCTGAATTGGTTTCATATTTTATGCTTGTAGCTGTATTCATCGGACCATTAGGTAACCTAGTGAACTTTTATAATACTGTTCAGTTAGCTATGGCAGCAGGGGAGAGAATTTTAACAATTTTAGATATACAACCACAGATCACCGTTCCAGAAAATCCTGTTAAAATTCCTAGAATAGAAGGAAATATTGAATTTAAGAATATAAATTTCCAATATGAGCCGAATATTCCGGTTCTTAAAAATATCAATTTAAAGGTCACCCCAAATCAATCCATTGCATTCGTAGGATTCACTGGTGCAGGAAAGACGACCATGATTTCGCTTCTTTCCCGTTTCTATGATCCCACAGAAGGGACCATATTGATAGATGGAGTTGATTTAAAAACTATAGAATCCGTTTCATTAAGAAGTCAGATGGCGATTGTTCTTCAAGATACATTCTTATACAGCGGAACAGTGAAGGATAACATTCGGTATGGAAGACCAGATGCCACGGATGAGGAAATCTTGGAGACGACAAAAAGATTAGGAGCCCACAAATTCATAATGAAGCTTGTTGATGGATATGAATCAGAAGTGAGAGAGAGGGGAAGCCTTTTATCAGTCGGTCAAAGGCAATTGATCTCCTTTGCTCGTGCTTTAATCGCTAATCCCCGTATACTTATTTTAGACGAGGCTACGTCCTCAGTAGATCCGTATACAGAATTACAAATTCAAGAAGCGCTGAGGACTCTTCTTAAAGGTCGAAACTCTTTTATAATTGCTCATCGACTATCAACTGTTTTAAATGCAGACAAGATATGCGTACTTGAAAATGGGAAAATAATACAAATGGGTTCACATGAAGAATTGGTTAAGGATGAAGATGGACTCTATGCTCACTTATATTCTATGCAGTTTAATAAGCCCAGCGCATCATTTGATGAACTGGAAAAGGAAATACAAAAGGAAAGACGAAAGAAATTCGCTCGAACTTAAGTCTATATTTTCATAATTCTATAATCAATATAATTATAAATCCATACTCCTAGAAAGTTATGGGGATATGAAAGAAAAAAAGCTAATTTTCAAGAAATGCCCTATGTTGTTAATGGTTTCATTTTGTCGTAACATATACTTCTAACTCAATTAAAACGAGGTCAAAATAGTGTCAAATAAGAAACATACACATCATTCAAATCGTCAGAGAATCTCTGGAGAAATAAAACACTTAAATCTTGAAGATATAGATCCCAGAGAAAAACGTGAAAAACCTGAGACAAACGCGTTTATAGAAGCAAAAGCAGCAAAAAAACGCGAAAAACTAATACGAGAACTACAAAAATATGAAAAATACCATCTCGCGAATCGAAAGAAACTTAAAAGTAGATGGGAACTTGAAGAAGAGTTCACAGAAGATTTTCCTGAAGAAACGGAACTCTAATTCACAAATTTACTCCACAATTTTTACATTTTTTACTATATACATTATTTGAGGTTCCGCAAATTTTACAAACTACAAATTTACGTGAGTTAGAGGATCTTCTTTTTGATTTTGGAGATAAATTCTCGTTTGGAACGACCTCTTCTTCTAGTTGATCTTCATAGGACGTAAAGGATTGTTCCATGCTCTTAGTTTGACTCCCGTTTCCATTAACTATTGGTTTTTGGAAAAAACTAAAACCACTCGGGCGTAATGGGATTGCTTGTCCGTTGCTGTTTGTTGGTGCAACTGGAGGACTTTCATTTGTCTCATCATAATAGTTCTCCACATAATCTTCATGTTCTAATACAGATTCCATATCATGTTCCATATCTATTTCTTGTTCTGAGATGTATTCCTCCTCTGAGGGTTCAAACCCAAAGTCCAAAGTTTCTTGCTCAATTGGTATATCATTAATCACAAGCACTGCGTGTTCATCCATACGTAACAATACATCACATTTTGGGCAACGAAATATG
>JAEOUK010000585.1 GCA_016839385.1 Promethearchaeota archaeon | reverse complement strand
CACCCTTACGATGAAATAGATCATTCATTGTATAGTGTCCATTTTTAGGAACAAATTCTTCTGGATGATATACTTTTTGCCCATTTGCACCTTTTTCGACTTTTATCTGAATGATGTCGTCATGTATAACAATTATTTCAGTTGAATCTTCCTTATCTTTCTTTTTCACAAATCTATTATGTATCAGCATCGAGATTAAAGCTAAAAGAAATATCCCAACTATTATTATTATAAAAATTGATCGAAAAATTTCATCATATCCAATTCGATTGAAAAAATTATCTATTTTGGTATGATCTATCCAATTTCCTGGGCCTGAAAGATAATCTGTCAAATTTTCTACGATTCTCAGTCCAGAATATACATAAACTAATAGTATTGCTAGAAATAATAATGATAATCCCAGTACTATAAAAAATCGAGAAAAAAATGACTTAGGTTTTGCATTTATTGAAGTTTCCATAGAGATCCCTACCTAACTCAATAAAAGTATGATGTTAAAAAATGATTTTCCTTCTTTACTTCGAATTTTTAGATCACAGTGTTTTACAGTTAATTTTAAACATTGAGACATTATGCCCGAATACAAACCTTGTAGAATTGGTATATATATTTCATCCAGTATTTCTGGGTTGAAAAAATGATTGAATTCGATGACTTTTTGGGATAAATCTTTTTTTATCATCTCACTTTTTCCCCATCCTAGTAGAGACCATATTCTCAAAGTAGTCTTTAATGCCTCCCAACGTTCTATCATATAAAGATTTTGTATAAATGCACTAATTTCCGTACCAATTTTATATCCAACATCCTGCAAAATGTTAGAATCTTCAATTTTCTTAAGAAATCGCATCCAAGCTCTAGTTGGAAGTAGTAAAAAAGGTGTATTTGAGAATTCTAATGTGCCTTCATCCCATTCCATTAAATTACGGAATGCTTCAAATGTATTAAGGAAAGCAGATTTAATGATAACTGAATATTCATTGTTCTCATTAAATTGAATTTTGTATGGTTCTACTCGATTATCATGTAAATAGTGTCCAATCATCTTTAAAATCCTAATATATTGCTGTTTGTATATAGTTTCGAATCGAGAAGTTAAATCCACAACTACATGGCATAAAGACTGAATTTTTGCTAACATTTCAGAAGAAACAATATCTTTATTTAATAACATCAAGTCACAAGTGCTTGAATCACAACACAAATTAAGATTATCTTGAATTAGCTGGATTACATTAATAGGCGATAAGTTCAATATAAACGGATTTAAGCTAATTAACACAGTAAATAATTGAATATTTGAATCATTTGTATCAGTTCGTTTCTGGTTAACATATTGTACTGCATTTTCTCTTTCTCTCCGTATTTGAAGAGAAATTTCGTGTTTATCTGAAAATAAATTAACATTTTGAGAATTTTTTTCCACTAAATCCAAAATTTTCAAATCTGGTGTTGAATATAACCCTCGAATTGATTGAATAAGAGATCGGGAAATTACATCTGTGAGAACGACTAAAACTACGTTCGAAACGGATAGTTGGTTTTCAATGATTTGTTTAAGAATTACCTCTCCTCCGCTCCCAATATCTTGCTGAAATAATGTTAAACTATCACTTTGAAATCCACCACCTAACATTTCGTCCAGTTCTCTGATACCAGTTGAATAGAATCGTTTTTTCTTGAGTATTTCTTGTTTTCGTAAAGTGGAATCTGCTAGTTTTTCCTGAACTCGTTTACTCATTGATAATCCTCCTTAATTTTTATTAAAATATCTTTAGTAATTTCCTCGAATACTAGCTCCATATTCGTTCCATTTTTTGCGGAGGTAGTATAATACCTTAAATCTGGTCTTAATTGAACACACAATTCATGTGCAATATTTTCAATGTTTGGATTATACTCTAAATCACTTTTATTTCCAATTATTGAAATCGGAACTTTAGCACCAAGTACATTTGTTACGTCCATAAACCAATCCCGAATATGAGATAATGAAGCTCTATTAGTAAGATCAAATAGTAATAATATCCCTTGTGCACCGTTTAAGTAATTACTTCTCACTGCTGCCCAAAGATTTTGCCCCCCTATGTCCCAAATTGTCATCATTATCTCCTTGGATTCACCTTCAAATTCTACATTCATAGTTTTTCGATTGAAAGCAACCCCAATGGTGGATAAATAATTCTCTTTAAAGTATCCTTCACAGTAATGGCGTATCAAACTAGTCTTACCAACACTTGGATCTCCGAGAACACATAATTTGATCTTAACTGGCATTATTTTCCTCTAAGTTAATTCAATTTGCTGTACGAGTATTATTTTCTTTAAAAACTAGGTGTTTTTAGGATCGCATTACTTATACCTAGCTAATAGGAATATTTCAGATCAGTAGATTTTAATCTTACTGACTAGATTTAAATTTCAAAACTTTGATAAAAAAATTAGAAAAAATTTCAAAACTTTGAAAGCTCAGGTGTTTACATGCCGAAAAATGCGAAAGCTCAGGAAAAACTCGAAAATATTATTGTTTCTTTACGTGACGGTCTTAGCGAATTCAGTGCATTAATTGAAGATATAAACAAGTCCAGCTCTATGCTGATGAAACTATTTAGTAAAACTGAAAAAGAACTAAAAAGCATTAAACTCGGAAGATCCTCTTCAGAAGTTTCATCTTCTCCAGCAGCTGCACCAATGGTTGGTATTAAATCTGGACAAAATGCTCGTGAAAAAGCCGCAAATTTACTGTTCAACATGTTATCAGGAGGACCAAGTGGAGGAGGAGCTGCCCCCGCTACTTCAGCTGTACCATCTGGACCACCTTCAGTAGGAGCACCTCCATCTAGACCCCCAGGTGTACTATCATCGGGACCACCTGGAAGACCACCAAGTGCACCACCTTCCGCTCCTGCAAAGTCACCTTCTGGATTACCTCCACCACCAAAATTACCACCAAAAGCTCCAGGAGCGGGACCACCAGGTGTTACTGGGACTCCTTCCTTTATGAAAGCCCCTCCTGGTATGAGTCCACCACCTTCTAAACCACCAGCATCTCCTATGGTTTCTGGAGGAGCACCTGCTGCACCGGTTGCTGCCGGAGGAGGCGGAGGAGCTGGATTGTCGTCTTTACGAGACGAGATGTTGAAAGAATTAGACCGCTTGAAGAAAATTATGCGCGGCGGTTAAAAAAATCAAAAATTATTATTTTACTCTTTCTTTTCTGTAATGTTCCATATCTCAGCCTAGAAGTTTTAAGCGACAAAAATCGGACACTATTTCTTTCATTTTATTCAAGATCTTGTTTATCTTCATTAATGAAGAAAACAAAATTTTCGGTGGAAAATGTAGTTTCTCTTTGGAAATCCATTTCCTCTCATGGGGTTTTATCCCCAAAAAACATTGTTTTGAAAATATCAAAAATATTGGGATATAATCCGATTTCTATAACACTTTTGGTACAGCAATGTAACGAGGAATATATACGATCTGCATCTATACAAGCATATTATAATCTAATGGAAGAAGAAATGTTAAGAGATTCGCTTGATTTAATCGTCACCAGTTAGATTTTATCAGGAATAGGAATTTTTTCTAACACCGATTTATCTATCTGTAATATGTTACCTTTGCGTTTTGCATAATAAGAAATCCAAGCAATGACTTTTGATGAAATTAAATATTTGAACAATTTTTCAACATCAATTAATTCGTTTGGAATTATTATATTGGTTGATAAATCTGTTACAAAAGGAATCTCCGCATATATAAATCTAGGACTTACTGTTCTTCGTATAGATAGGATGCGTGGTTTAGTAAAAATACCACGAAGTCTAGGCCAATGTAATTCATACCATTCTCGTTTTCCCATTTGATTCTCTCTTCGAGAATTCATTAATAATTTATACTGATTTAAATGACGTAGAATATTTGGAACACGTGTAAAATCGATTTTCTCGTCATTAAGATATATTATTTGATGCTTGAATTTGTGGATTTCTGCATTAAGATATATACTTTTATCTAGATCTCTTACATAACTGAATGGCAATAAAAACTGCTGTTCATAATCATTTAAATTACATTTTTCAATTTCATTATTTGAAAGGACAAAAACACCATCAATTTCAGATGTGGATTTGGATCTCTCTTTCAGTTTTTTGTGATGAATTTTTCGTATTCTATCAGGTCCTGCAACAATCCCTTGGCGAATAAATGCTATATCTTTCAATTTTTTAGGATATACCTCCAATTCATTGAAGTTAGGTTTTGGTGTAAACTTCATCATGTATTCAAAAGAAGGAAGGAAAGCATCTGAATACGAGATTTGAGTGGATAGGGTGTTACTTTTATCATAATATAATATATATTTTTCATTCAAATCAAGAGGAATTCCCATATCACAAATAATTACACAGCTATGAAAACCTGGAGCTTTTTCAAAAATTGTTTCGTCCTTAAAATCAAAGAATTGGATTTGAGCACTTTGTAGATATAAATATCTTCGAATAGTAGAGGAGCTTTGTGTGTCAGTAAAATATGATGGGATTATGAATCCAAGTTTTCCATTATTCGAAATAT
>JAEOUK010000584.1 GCA_016839385.1 Promethearchaeota archaeon | reverse complement strand
TAGCATCAAACACTATAATATCACCTGCTGGATCGCCTTGATAGGATCCATTATTTATATCGACAGGATCGGTTCCTTTTACAAATAAGAGATCTCCTCTGTAAATCGTAGGTTCCATAGAACCACTGATCACAACGACCATAGGAGTCTTCGTTTTCAAGGATGCTTGTAGAATGAAAAATGTTCCAAAAGTTAACATGAACAAGACTACAATGAAAATACTTATTTCAACAACTTCTCTAACAGGAATTTCAATAGTTTTTTTCTTGGTTTTAATTTTCCACGTTTTTCTCTTTTTTTCTTTCTTAGGTGGTTTTTCTGTCATTCTTTGTTACCTAAATGAACCCAACATTGATGTTAATACGATCAAATAACTCCTTACATTAAAGTTTACTCGGTCATGAATTTTCGCTTTTCGAGAAATTCTTCTTCTTTTTGTTTATGAACTCTTTCTATATCAGCTTTTTGTGCAGCCCAATCTGGACCATCTAATTTGTAAAAACGCATAATAATAAGCGTAAGAGATGCAATTATGGCTGGAATAACGAATATTGATAACATGATGCCAAATTGAGCACTAAATGACTGAGGTCCAATGTAATTCTTATCGGAGATAAAACCAAAAGAGTCAATGGTTAATAAGAATAACCAATTACCGATTGATATACAGAATTTAGTCAAAAAAGCTTGGATTCCGGAATAACTTGATTCACGTCTTTTTCCGGTGAGTATTTCATCATAATCTACTATATCTGCGAACATGGGCGAAGCAGTTAAGGAAACAGCAGAAATACCCAAACTTGCTAGTAATAATCCAATAATAGCTCCAATATACCACCAACCAATGAAAAACATCAATACAAGAGAAAATATTAACCATATAACCCCAAGTATCAATATTTTTTTCAATCCTCGTTTAGCAACCATTCGATTAACAAGAATTGAAAATACTACTTGAGAAAGGGCTAAAATCACGTAAGGAATTATAACTAAGATTCCCTCAATTCTAAGAACATCATCCATGTAGTAGAGAAGACCTGTATTAAGCATAGTTTGAGCAATGATTATCAAAAAAACACCGATTTCATACACAATAAACGGAATATTTTTGAAGGTTTCAATGAAACTTCTAAAAAAACCTAGGGGCTCTTCTTCAATTGTATAAAGGTTTTCTTTGAGGAAAAAACTTGTAACGAACATTAATATGCCCATACTTACCCCAAATATAATCATAATTGGTCTAAACCAGGGGTGCAGAGAATCTAATGAAGTAGAACCACTTTCCAATAATAAATATGATGTTAGAACAGTGGTTACTAGACCGAAGATCCCGCCTAGAATGTTACTCCAGACCATCAGCGTACTTCGATTACTACTTTTAATCGCAATCTCAGCTGGAAGAGGGTAAAGGATACACCCCAACATTGTAAAAAGTGTATCAAAAGCGCATAAAGCAAGGAGAAGATTATAAAATAATACAGTCTGATTTTCTAGGTCTCCAAATGGGTACCAAACGAGAATAAACAAAGCAGCATAGATAAAGGACCCATAGCGTAAATACGGCATGCGCCTGCCAGATTTGGTTTTGGTTCTGTCTTGTATCACTCCGAATAATGGATCATTGATTGCGTTCCAAATTCCAAAAATTAACCACGCATTCCCCGCACGTATTGGATTTAATCCCAAAAGAACCACATAGAAAAAAGTTATACATGAAAACACAATCCCGCTAAGCGTATTCAAACTTACATTAGCAAGTGCATAATTAACCTTCTGAGATAAAGGAAGATTTTCCTGAATATTGGAAGTTTCACTCATTTGGACTCAATTTTTATTGATTTTTGGAAAAGAAGAACCAATAATTTTAGTTTTAGTTAATTCTATAAAATGATTGTGTCTATGATTTTTTCAGTAAAGGATGGTAATTCTGGGAAAATATTAGTATCTGGAAATGAGGCTATCACTCGAGCATTACTAGAATCAGGTGTTGGATTTGGATCAACATACCCTGGAACTCCCGTAAGTGAAGTGGGGGACTTATTATATCAATATTCCCACTCAGAACAAGGAAATCATTTCATTTTCGATTATGCTCTGAATGAAAAAGTTGCTCTAGAAGAAGCAACAGGCGCAGCTTGGACTGGATTACGTTCAGTAGTAATATTCAAACATCTCGGTATGAATGTTGCTGCAGATGCATTACACTCAATTATGTATTCAGGGATTAACGGGGGAGGAGGATTAGTTATAATTGTAGGGGGAGACCCTCAAGCCAGTTCTTCTACAAATGCAGAAGATATACGTTTGTATTCGCTTCACACGCATTTACCTATTTTATTCCCTTCTACAGTGGAAGAAATGTACCAATTTACGAAAAAAGCGTATGGCCTTTCAGAAGAAATTGGATTACCAGTGATGGTATACACCACACCAAAATTAAGTTTCATGACAGGAATCATTCAGTGTGAGACTATTCCAAAATCCCACCAACAAAAACAGTCTCTACCTTTATTTAAGAAGAATTTTGAACGTTTAATTAATGCACGTCATTTTGCTCTGCATAATCGAGATTTGATGAAAAAGAATCTAAACAAAATCATGGGCAATCCTATTCTTAACGATTTTTTCGATATTCCCATAGATTACAAAGGAGGAAAGACTGCAATTATAACGGGAGGTTACCCGTATTTATTAATTAAGGATGTTCTGGCAAATTTAGAACTCAAGAATAAAGTACCGGTATTAAAACTTAATATTATTTATCCAATATCCCCTGAATCCATTCTTAATTTCGTAAAGTCCACAAAAACTGAGCAAATTTTAATTATTGAAGAAGGTGAACCGATGATAG